>JAWOJH010000152.1:0-12852 GCA_046481725.1 Methyloceanibacter sp.
CGTGGATGTGACCGGTCTGTTCTCGGCATGCCTGATCGCCATGGTCGCCGTCTTCATCCTGCTCGGCCTGCTCGCCGTGCTGATGGAGCTCACCACCTTCGTGTTCCCGGCCGCCGCACAGCGGACCGACCCGGCCGTCATCGCCGCTATTTCGACCGTCGTCGCCGCCGCCTACCCCGGCGCCAGGGTGACCCGCATCGAGGAGGCATCTGGTGCGCGAGATCGATGCGCTGGACGGGCTGATGGGCAGGGTCGCCGATCAGGCCGGCATCCAGTTCAGGGTGCTGAACCGCAGCAAGGGTCCAGCGGTGCAGGGGCCCCGAGCCCAAGCCGACCGCAAACTCTACCGGGCGGCCATGCAGGCGGCGATGCGCGCCACGCCCGGCCTCGAAGTCATCGAAGAAGCGGTCGAAGACCTGTGCGTCGACAACGGTATGGTTAACGGCGTACTAACAGCGGACGGTCGCCTGATCCGCGCCGGTGCCGTGGTGCTGACGACCGGCACCTTCCTGCGCGGCCTCATCCATATCGGCGAGACCAAGATCCCGGCCGGACGTATCGGCGAGGCCCCTGCCCTCGGCCTCTCGACCAGGCTCCACGGACTCGGCCTGCGCATGGGCCGGCTCAAGACCGGAACGCCCCCTCGCCTCGACGGCCGTACCATTCGCTGGGACGGACTCCAGGTCCAGCATGGCGACGACCCGCCCCGGCCCTTCTCCTTCCTGACCGAAGCGATCACGACGCCGCAGATCGTCTGCCATATCACCCACACCACCGACGCGACCAACGCCATCATCGAGCAGAACCTCGCCCGCGCGCCGATCTATTCGGGCGCCATCGACAGCGCCGGCCCGCGCTATTGCCCCTCGATCGAGGACAAGGTCGTGCGCTTCAGGGAGCGCGACAGCCACCAGATCTTCCTCGAGCCCGAGGGTCTCGACGATGACACCGTCTATCCGAACGGTATCTCGACCTCCCTGCCCGAGGATGTGCAGCATGCCTTTCTCAAGACCATTCCCGGTCTGGAAACCGCGCGCGTGATCCGGCCCGGCTACGCCATCGAATACGACTATGTCGATCCGCGCGAGCTGAACCCGAGCCTCGAGACCAAGGCAGTTCCGCGGCTGTTCCTGGCCGGCCAGATCAACGGCACCACCGGCTACGAGGAAGCGGCCGGGCAGGGGCTGATCGCCGGCATCAACGCCGCGCTCGCCACCAGCGGCGGCGAGGACCGCTTCGCCGTGACCCGCGCCGACGGCTATCTCGGCGTGATGATCGACGACCTCGTCACCCGCGGCGTCACCGAGCCGTATCGCATGTTCACCAGCCGCGCCGAATACCGCCTTACGCTCCGCGCCGACAATGCCGATCAGCGCCTCACCCCGCTCGGCATCGCCATCGGCTGCGTTGGAGCAGAGCGCAGCACCGCTTTCGCCGCGAAGACCAAGCATCTCGCCGCGGGCGAGGCGCTGCTGCGAAGTCTCAGTCTCACACCCGACCAGGCCGCGAGGCACGGGCTCAGCATTAATCGCGACGGACGCAAGCGGAGCGCTTTCGATTTGCTCTCCTATCCCGAGATCGATGTCGCACGGCTTGCCGCGATCTGGCCCGAGATCGGCGCGCTCGATGCCGAAATCGCCGCGCAGCTCGCAGCCGATGCGCGCTACGCGGTCTATGTCGGACGCCAGGAACAGGACATCGCCGCTTTCCGCAAGGACGAGGCCCTCGCCATCCCCCCAGACTTCGCCTTCGCTGCCCTGCCCGGCCTCTCCACCGAGCTTCGGCTCAAGCTCGAGCGCCACCGCCCGGCAAGCCTTGGCCAAGCCGCGCGGCTCGACGGCATGACCCCGGCAGCCCTGATGCTCCTCCTCGCCCACCTGAAGAAGGGCGTCGCGGCCAGGAGCGCCTGAGCGGCGATGACCAGCGGGCAGGGGGCGATCGCCATCGACGGCCCCGACGCGTTTGCGGAAGTCTTTCAAGTTTCACGTGAAACAATCCACAGGTTGTCGCGCTACGCCGAACTCCTGGCGCATTGGCAGAAAACGACCAACCTGGTCGCCGCGTCGACCCTGCCGCAACTCTGGGCCCGGCATTTCGCCGATTCCGCTCAACTGCTGACTCTTGCGCAAAACGCGCGACTCTGGCTGGATCTAGGTTCGGGGGCAGGTTTTCCGGGTTTGGTCGTCGCTCTTTTAGGGGCTGGTAAACCGGACTTCCGCGTGCACCTGGTTGAAAGCAGCCGCAAGAAATGCGCATTCCTCGCCGAGGTCGTGCGGCAGACCGAGGCCCCTGTGGACATTCACGCCATGCGCATTGAGGATCTCGCCCAAACCGCTCACGGGCTTGCGCCGGACGTGGTGAGCGCGCGGGCGCTGGCGCCGCTGCCGCGTCTGCTGGACCTGGCGAGCCCATTCTTCGGGCTGGATACCCGCGGACTTTTCTTGAAGGGGCGGGACGCGGAAGCCGAGATCGAGGCCGCGCGGGCAGGGTGGGACTTCACCGCGCGCCTACATCCGAGTCTCACCGCTGGCGATTCGCATGTGGTCGAGGTGACGATGCTTCGCCCGAGAGGCGCGCCATGAGCGGCTTCGGCGCAGGCCGCATGCGCGTTCTCGCGCTCGCCAATCAAAAGGGCGGCGTCGGCAAGACCACGACGGCGATCAATCTCGGCACCGCTCTGGCGGCGGTCGGCGAGCGCGTGCTGATCGTCGATCTGGATCCGCAAGGCAATGCCAGCACCGGGCTCGGCGTTGACGAGCGGCAGCTTTCGACCTTCGACGTGCTGGCCGGGCAGGCGACCGCAGCGGCGGCGCGGGTGCCGACCCATGTACCGCGGCTGTCGATCGTGCCGGCGACCATCGACCTGATGTCGTTCGAGCGGGAATCTGGTTCGGCCGCCGGCCGGCACTATCGCCTGCGCGATTGCCTCACGGCGATGGCGGCCGGCGAGGACCCGGAACTTGCGACCAGCTATGTCCTGATCGACTGTCCGCCCTCGCTGAATTTACTGACTGTTAACGCTTTGGCCGCGGCCGACGCGGTGCTGGTCCCGCTGCAATGCGAATTCTTCGCGCTGGAGGGCCTCGCCCAGCTTCTCAGCACGGTCGAGGAGATCAGGGTCCGCCTCAATCCGAAGCTGCAAATCCACGGGGTGGTGCTGACCATGTACGATCAGCGCACCAGTCTATCGGATCAGGTGGTCGACGATGTCAGGCGCGTGCTCGGCGAGAAGGTCTACACCACGGTCATTCCGCGCAATGTCCGCGTGGCGGAGTCGCCGTCGCACGGCAAGCCCGTGCTGCTCTACGATTATCGCTGCTCCGGCAGCCAGGCCTACATTCAACTCGCCTCCGAGGTGATCGAGCGCGAGCGGCGGATGCGTGCGGCGTGATCATCTATCGGCGAATCAACGGGAAGGAGGCTGCCATGTCGGCGGGGGCGCAAAAGACCAGGCTGGGGAGGGGACTCGCGTCGCTGATCGGCGATCGGCTCGAGGAAGGCGCGCTCGGCTTCGAAGGGGAGCAGCGGAAGGTGCCGCTCGCCGCGCTCAAGCCCGGCCGGTTCAATCCGCGGCGGACCTTCGCCGAGGCGCAACTCGAGGAGCTTGCCGCCTCGATCCGCGAGAAGGGCCTGGTGCAGCCGCTCGTGGTGCGGCCGTCCTCCGCCGATACCTATGAAATCGTCGCCGGCGAGCGGCGATGGCGCGCGGCGCAGCTCGCCAATCTGCACGACGTGCCGGTCGTGGTGCGCGCGCTGTCGGACCAGGAGGCGGTCGAGATCGCCATCATCGAGAATGTTCAGCGCGAGGATCTGAACGCGATCGAGGAGGGCGAGGGTTACAGGCTGTTGATGGACGGGCACGACTATACGCAGGAGGACTTGGCCAAGGTGATCGGCAAGAGCCGCAGCCATCTCGCCAATACGCTGCGGCTGCTGAAGCTTCCCGCACCGGTTCAGGAGCTGGTTCGCGCCGGACAGTTGACCGCCGGCCATGCGCGCCCGCTGGTCGGCCGGGGCGACGCGGAGGCGATCGCCGCGCGTGCGGTCAATCTCGGACTCTCCGTCCGCCAGGTCGAGGCGCTGACGCAGGAGCGCATCACCAAGCCGAAGCGGTCGAAGAGCAAGGACGCCGACACCCGCGCCGCCGAAGCCGAACTGCACGAGGCGCTGGGTCTCGCCGTCGAGATCAAGAAGGGCAAAGGCGAGAAGGGCGAGCTTCGGATTCGCTACGCGACGCTCGACCAGCTCGAGGACGTGCGACAGCGGCTGCTGCGCCGCCGCTAGCTGCGCAGGAATTCCTCGGCGGTGAACAGCGACGTGAACGGGATGCCGGCCTTGGCATAGAGCTCGGCCGCGCCCTCGCCGCGATCGAGGATCGAGATCACCAGCGCGACCTTGGCGCCGGCTTCGGTCACCGCCTGCACCGCGTCCATCGCCGAGGCGCCGGTCGTGGTCACGTCCTCCAGAATGACGACCGTCTTGCCGGCGATGTCGTTGCCGTCGATGCGCTTCTTGGTGCCGTGATTCTTCACCGTTTTGCGCACGAAGAAGCCGGGCAGGGGACGTCGGAAGTTCCGGCTCTGCATCGCCACCGGCGCGACCAGCGGCACCGCGCCCATCTCCAGACCGCCCACGCAGTCCGCATTAACGTCTTGAAGTTGTTGGAGAATGAGCTCCGCCATCAGCGCCGCCCCATCAGGATCGAGCATCGCCGGCTTCATGTCGAAATAATAATCGCTCTCCCGGCCCGAGGCGAGGATGACCTTGCCGCGCCGGAACGCCTTATCCCTCAACAGCGCGAACAGCTTCTCGCGCGCATTCTGTCCTGTGTCGGCCATCGGCGCTGAACTAATCACATGCAAAGCGCCCGTCAAATCCTCGATGCGAGCGTCAACACCAAACGCTCGGCGAAAGCCGCGTCGAGATCGGGCGTGCGCCGCGAGCGCCGCGTCGCCTCTTGGATCAGCGGCAGCGCCTGCGCCAGTCGCGTCGTGCCCCAGCGCCTGCAATGCGCGACGAACGCATTCTTGCGCTTGAAATGCAGCGGCGGCCGCAAAGTCCTGAGGCCGTCCTCGAGATTGCCGCCGCCGCTCGCTCCGGAGGCGACACGATGCAGCTGGGTGAAGTGCCGGCCGAGCGCGGACAGCGCCGCGGCTCGATCGGTGCCTGCGGCCGCGAGCCGCTGCAGCTCGCTGAGCGCCGCGCGCGCATCGCCGCCGCTGGTCGCATAGACGAAATTATCGAGCGCGGTCTCGGCCGCGTCGCCGACGATCGCCTCGATGTCGTCATGGCTGATGCGCCGCTGCCCTTGCGCATAGAGCGCGAGCTTGGCCACCTCCGACCGCGACAAAGCTTGGTCGGCGCCGAGCCGCGTCATCAAATAATCGCGCGCGTCTTTGTCGATCGTGAGTCCCGTTCCGGAGAGCTCGGCTTCGATCAATCCGGCCAGCGAACGCTCATCGCCGTAGCAGGGCAGCGCCGCGGCGGTCTTGTGCGTGTCGAACATTTTGCGCAGAGCGGAATCCCGCTTGAGATTGCCGGCCTCGACGATTAGCGGATTGGCGAATTCGCCGGCCAGCAGCGCCTTGAGCGTCGTCGGGTCGAACTTTGGCCACACCGTGAAGCGCACCACGCTCTGCGCGGCAAACATGGGCTTTGTATTCAGCTCGACTTCGAGCCGCGCGGGATCGTCGCCGAAGTCGCGCTCGCCGAGCCACACGAGTTCGGTCTCGCCTTTGACGCGGCGGCTGAAGCTTTGCACGAGTGCTCCCACGCGTTCGGCGACGAGTCCTGCGTCGGGACCGTAGACCAGCACCGCCCGGCATTCGGGCTTCGGCGATCTCAGGAAGCTTGCGACCTGGGATGCTTTATAGTCGACCATGTTGGAAGAGAGGCGAATTCAATCGCGGGATGGGCGAAGGAGCAAGCACTATGCCGCGTTGGCAAGATGCGCCGCGACCTGCGTCCTGATGCTTTCCGAAACGGTGCGCGCCGCGCGGTTCTCCGCATCGTAGCGCGCGCGGACATTGGCGAAGATTTCCTGGAAGCGGTTATAGGGCGCGCGCGAGATCGCCTGGCCCTGATAGATGATTTTCCCACTCGACGAGTCGACCAGCTTGAAGGTGGCGGTAAGCTGATAGACCTGACCGGTCGCGTCGCCGGTGATCTCCACCAGCTGGTCGGTGACGCTCTCCTTGACGGCGATTTCCAGCCGGTAGCGGGTGGTGCCCGCATTGCCGCCGCCGGTGGTATCGAAGATCAGTTCGTTCCGCAGCTTCTGGCCGACCCGGCCCGGGATCGGGACCACGTCGATTCCGGCCATCACCGTGGCCAGCTTCTGGCCGCCGGCGGTGGTTCCCCCATAGAGAGGCTGGAAGCCGCAGCCGGACAGCGCGAAGGCCGCGAGGCCCGCGCAGATCACGGCAAACAGGGTATGGCTAAGCCACCACATTGACGATCCTCTGCGGCACGACCACCACCTTCTTGATTTTGCGTCCCCCTATGGCGCGCACGACATTGTCGAGCTTTAGCGCCGCAGCTTCAATATCCTCCGTCGCGGCGTCCCGCGCAATCGTCAATTCGTCCCGTCTCTTGCCGTTCACCTGGACCGCGATCGTGACAGTATCCTCTTGTAAAAGCGCCTTTTCTGGGACCGGCCAGGGCGTCTCGGCGATCAGCCCCCGGTTCCCCAGCACTGCCCAGCACTCCTCCGCCAGGTGGGGCACCATGGGGGCGGCGATTCGCGCCAGAAGCCCGGCCGCCTCCCGCAAAGCATAGGCCATGTCCGCGGCAGGTTGCGGGCCGGCTGCCTGCAAGCCGGAGGACAGCGCGTTGGCCAGTTCGTAGATCTGGGCCACGGCGGCATTGAAGCGGAGTTTGTCGATGGCGCTGGTGACCGCGGCCACGGCCCGGTGCGCCGCGCGGCGAAGCGCCTCGGCCTCCGGTCCGAATCGATCCGGCATCGGTGCGCCGGCCGGGGCGCCCTTTTGCGCCGCCTCCCCCACCAGCCGCCAGACGCGCTGCAAGAAGCGGTGCGCGCCCTCCACGCCGCCCGCGGTCCATTCGATGTCGCGCTCCGGCGGCGTGTCCGACAGCATGAACCAGCGCGCGGTGTCGGCGCCGTACGCGGCGATGATGGTATCGGGATCGACCACGTTCTTCTTCGACTTCGACATCGACTCGACGGCGCCGACGACGATCGGCTCGCCCGTCTTCAGGTGCACCGCCTTGCCGTCCTTGCGGCTCACTTCCTCGGGGAACAGCCACCGACCTTCCGCGTCCTTGTAGGTCTCGTGCGTCACCATGCCTTGGGTGAACAGACCTCGGAACGGCTCGTCGATGGCGACGTGGCCGCATCTGCGCATGGCGCGGGTGAAGAAGCGCGCATAGAGCAGGTGCAGGATCGCATGCTCGACCCCGCCGATATATTGATCGACCGGAAGCCAATAACCGACGGCATTGGTGTCGGTCGGGTCGTTTGCATGCGGCGAGCAGAAGCGCGCGAAGTACCACGACGAATCCACGAACGTATCCATCGTGTCGGTCTCGCGGGTCGCCGGTCCGCCGCAGGTTGGACAGGTGACCTGCTTCCAGCTCGGGTGATGGTCGAGCGGATTGCCTGGCTTGTCGAAACTCACGTCATCGGGGAGCTTCACCGGGAGATCCTGCTCGGGCACCGGCACGATGCCGCAGACCGGGCAATGGATCATCGGGATCGGGCAGCCCCAATAGCGCTGCCGCGAGATGCCCCAATCGCGCAGGCGGTATTGCACCTGCCGCGCGGCGCCGGGCTTGCCCTTGACCTCGGCCTTGGTGAGGCGCTCGGCCATCGCGCCTTTAGCGGCGTCCACGGAAAGCCCGTCGAGAAAGCCCGAATTGATCAGCGTGCCGTCGCCGGTATAGGCTTCCGCGCCGATGGCGAAGCTATCGGTGCCGGCATCGGGCGGCAGCACCACGGGCAGCACCGGCAGGTCCTTGGCGCGGGCGAACTCCAAGTCGCGCTGATCGTGTGCCGGGCAGCCGAAGATCGCGCCCGTGCCGTATTCCATCAGGATGAAGTTCGCGATGTAGACGGGAAGGGCTGCGCCATCGATCACCGGATGGCGCACGCGCACGCCAGTGTCGTAACCCTTCTTCTCTTGCGTCTCGAGTTCGGCTGCGGTCGTGCCGTGCCGCTGGCACTCGGCGACGAACGCGGCCGCGCCGGCGTCTTTCTCCGCGACCGCTTTCGCCAAGGGATGGTCCGGCGCTATGGCGATGAAGCTCGCGCCGAACAGCGTGTCGGGGCGCGTGGTGAACACTTCGATGACGTCATGCCGCTTCGGCGCGGCCTCCGCCTCGAAGCGGATCAGCAAGCCCTCCGAGCGGCCGATCCAGTTCGCCTGCATCAGCCGGACCTTCTCCGGCCAGCGCTCGAGCGAACCGAGCGCGTCGAGCAAGTCCTGGGCATAGTCGGTGATCTTGAACACCCATTCCGGCTGCTCGCGCTGCTCGACCAGAGCACCCGAGCGCCAGCCTCGCCCGTCGATCACCTGCTCGTTGGCAAGCACGGTCTGGTCCACCGGGTCCCAGTTGACCTTGCGCGTCTTGCGGTCGACCAGACCCGCTTGGCGCATGTCGAGGAACAGGCGCTGCTGGCGGTGGTAATAGTCGAGGTCGCAAGTCGCCAGTTCGCGCGACCAGTCGAGCGAGAGCCCCATGCTCTTGAGCTGGCCCCGCATCACCGCGATGTTGTCGTAGGTCCATTTCGCGGGATGGACGCCGCGTTCGATGGCGGCGTTCTCCGCCGGCAGCCCAAAGGCGTCCCAGCCCATCGGGTGCAGCACGTTGTGGCCCGTCGCACGCATATAGCGGGCCACCACGTCGCCCATCGTGTAGTTCCGCACATGTCCCATATGGATCCGCCCGGAGGGATATGGGAACATTTCCAGAACATAGTATTTCGGCCGCGGGTCGTCCTCCGACGCGACGAAGATGCCGCGCTTGTCCCACGCGGCCTGCCAGTGCTTCTCGCGTTTCGGCGCGTCGTAACGGTCCGCCGCCATGATCCTCGCCCGCTTCTGTCCAGTTGACGGGAATGAACCGAAATGGCGAACGCGGTCAAGTTACGCTCTGCGCGGCGCCCTGCTACATAGCGCGCATGAATGCCGATTCCGACCCGATCGATGTCCCCGCCCGGCTGGCGCTCGTGCGTGAAGAGATCGCGCTGGCCGCCGAGGCCGCCGGCCGCGATCCGGCCGGCGTGAAGTTGGTCGCAGTCACCAAGACCGTCGCGCCCGCCGGCATCGAGCAGGCGATCGCCGCGGGCCAGCGCGTGTTCGGCGAGAACCGCGTGCAGGAAGCGCAGCGCAAATGGCCCGCGATCAAGGAACGTCATCCCGATCTCGAACTGCATCTGATCGGGCCGCTACAAACGAACAAGGTGCGCGACGCCGTGGCGTTGTTCGACGTGATCGAGACGGTCGACCGGCCGAAGCTTGCGCGCGCCCTTGCCGAGGAGATGGCGCGCACCGGCAAGCGGCCGCGCCTGTTCGTCCAGGTGAATACCGGCGAAGAGGTGCAGAAGGCGGGTGTCGCGCCGGATGAGACGGCAGGCTTCGTCGCGCTCTGCCGCGATACCTTCGGGCTCCAGGTTGGCGGCTTGATGTGCATCCCGCCTTTCGAGCAGGACCCGGCGCCACATTTCGCGCTGCTCGCCGAGCTTGCCGGTGGACTTGGCACCGGCGAACTCAGCATGGGCATGAGCGGAGACTTCGCCCGCGCGATTCAATTCGGGGCCACCTATGTGCGCGTCGGCACCGCCATATTCGGCGCTCGGCCTTCTCTCTGAGCGCGTTAAGGTATGACCACGATCTTCGAGTCCCGCCGCAACTGCCGCAGCAGCATGAGCAAGTCGTGCCGGGACAGCGCGATGCACCCGGCGGTGGGTGCGTAGCCCGGCCGGGCGAGATGCACGAAAATGGCGCTGCCGCGTCCCCTCACCCGCGGCCGGTCGTTATAGCCGAGCGTCAGCACGAGATCGTAGAGATGATCGTCGCGCTTGAGCCGGTCGGCGGTGTTTCCGGGCGAGAGCTTGACCAGCCGATTGTAGCTTGGATCGACGGGATCTTCGCACCAGCCGTCGCCGCTGCGGATCGCCCGCAGCGGCAAAACCGTGCGCGGGCGGTGCATGCGGTCGCCACGGTAGAGCAACTGGCGCAGGGGAAACCGGCCGGCCGGCGTTGCACCGTCGCCCTCCCGCTTGCATGCACGGACGGCACTTCGGCCGATCGCGGCCGGTCTGACCCCGTGCGCAAGCGCAATTCGAGCCTGCGACCCGTGTCCGGGGGCGCGCCGCACGACGATCGCTCGGGGCCGCTTAGGTGCCATGGGTACCGGACGTTTTACCTCCCCCGGACCTCGCGACCGGCTTGTCGCCAAGCCTATCGCCGCTTACAAGTTGCATGGCGCGAATTGAAGCCTAGGGACCACCGATGAGCAATGCCCGCAAGATCCTGATCATCGACGACGATGAGGAGCTTCGCGAGTCGCTGGCCGAACAGCTTTCCTTGCACGAAGAGTTCGACACCCTGCTCTCGGCGACGGCGCAGGACGGACTGAAGCAAGCCCGCAACGGTCATGTCGACCTAGTGCTGCTGGATATCGGCCTGCCCGATCTGGATGGGCGCGAGGCATGCAAGCTGCTTCGCCGCGGCGGGTTCAAGGGTCCCGTCATCATGCTGACGGCGCAGACCTCCGACTCCGACACCATCCTCGGGCTGGAATCGGGCGCCAACGACTATGTGACCAAGCCTTTTAAGCTCGGCGTGCTGCTCGCCCGCATCCGGGCGCAACTTCGGCAGCACGAGCAGAGCGAGGACGCCGTCTTCACCATCGGCCCTTATACCTTCAAGCCCGCGGCGAAGCTCCTCGTCGACGGCGAGGGCGCCAAGATCAGGTTGACCGAGAAGGAAACGTCTATCCTGAAATATCTCTACCGTGCCGGCGAGCGGGTGGTGACCCGCGACGTGCTGCTGCACGAAGTGTGGGGCTACAACGCCGGCGTCACCACGCATACTCTGGAGACGCATATCTACCGCCTGCGGCAGAAGATCGAGAAAGACCCGTCCGAGGCCGAGCTGCTCATCACCGAGACCGGCGGCTATAAGCTGGTACCCTAACCACGTATCCGCAATAGCGGCGAAAGCCGGTATCCAGGGCAACGAGCCGTGGAGTTTGCCGCCCCTGGACCCCGGCTTGCGCCGGGGTGACGAAGCAAATCATTCAACAACAAAGTCGGCGATCACCGGCACATGGTCTGAGGTCCGCGGCCAGTCGCGCGTTTCGTCGAGCACGCGCATCGCCACCGCCGCGCCGTCGAGCGCCGGTGTCACCCAGATATGGTCGAGCCGCCGCCCCCGGTTCGATGCGCGCCAATCGCGATTGCGGTAGCTCCACCAGGTGAACAGCTTCTGCTCCGCGGGGACATGCCGCCGCATCACGTCGATCCAGTCATGCGCCGCCTGGACGCGGGCGAAGCGCTCGGTCTCGGCCGGCGTATGGCTCACCACTTTCAAGAGCTGCTTGTGCGACCAGACATCGGTGGGCAGCGGCGCCACATTGAGATCGCCGGTCATGATCATGCGGTTGCTGCGCTTGCCGCGCATCGGCTTGAACCAGGCCTCCATCGCCTCCAGGAAGTCGAGCTTGTGGCGGAATTTGTCGTTGAGCGCAGGGTCCGGCACGTCGCCGCCCGCCGGCACATAGACATTGTGCAGCACGATCGGCCTGGCACCGTTCGCGCCGAGCGCCACGGAGAGATGCCGCGCATGCCCGCGCCCGCAAATGTCGCGGCGCTCTTCGCGCCGGAAAGGGATGCGGGAGAGGATCGCCACGCCGTGATAGCCCTTCTGGCCGCACACCGCGACATGCGCGAAGCCGAGCGCACGGAGTTCGAGCCGCGGAAACTTGTCGTCGACGCACTTGATCTCTTGCAGGCAGAGAATATCGGGCGCCTGCTCGCGCACGAAGCGGGCAACGAGATCGAGCCGGAGCCTGACCGAGTTGATGTTCCAGGTGGCGAGGCGGAAGCGCATGCGAGGGAAAGATCGGCGCGGGCGGCGGCGGTGGCAAGGGTTGCGAACGCGGCGTCCACCGGATGCACAAGCCGCCGCAGGCGATCGCATAAAGAAGAAGCCCCGGAGACGGGGGGACTCGGGGCTTCTCCGGTTCCTTCTGGGGGGAACCTGTGGCAGGGAGGGAAGACCCGCCACTGCAACCTAGACAGCCACGGGGTGGGCCGTTTCAACCCCGGCCCGGACCGGGCACACGATACGGTGCAAGGTAAAAAGCCTAGCCGGAAAAGAAAGAAGCCCCGGAGGACGGGGGGCCTTGACCGGGGCTTCTGGGTCCATTTGGGGGGACCAATGTGATGGGGAGGGAAGCCCATCACACAACCGGCTTAGCAGCTTGCAAGTTAGAGTCAATCTAAAGTTCGCCGCTTCTGGGTCCATTTGGGGGACCGAATGATGGGAGAGGGAACACCCATCACTCAGGCGTAGATAACCCCTAATTCGTTGAGAACAACCCCTGCGACAATAGACGCTTTGTGACCATTTAGAGATGTCCAGGCCAAGTGAGCCGGGGGGAGGAAGCCATGTATGGGGGGCCTCGGTTGCAGCCGAGCGCGGGGGGCTACCCCGAATCCCGATGGGTTTGTCAAATATACAATCGCCAAAAGAAAGGCGCCCAACCGCTGCGCGTGGTTGGGCGCCAGAAGCGCGTTATTTTCGCGCGCGTGCCGGGAGGGAAGCCGGCACGAGCGAACCACATCTTCGGCTAGACGGGGGGCACTACCGATGAAAGCGATGTGGC
>JAWOJH010000006.1:0-17499 GCA_046481725.1 Methyloceanibacter sp.
CTGGGCCCGGGTCCTGCCAGACCGATGCGTGACCCGGGATTGACACATCTGGGCAATATGAGTCCTGTGAGCCCGCCGTTTCGCCGCCAGCCGGCGATAAACGAAACGGCGCTCCGCCGGCAGTTCGGATCCAGACAAGATGCGCGATCAAATCATCGTGGACCTGGCGTTGCAGGGGGGAGGGGCGCACGGCGCTTTCACCTGGGGTGTGCTGGATCGGCTGCTGGAGGAGCCTTGGCTGAAGATCGAGGGGATTTCGGGAACCTCCGCCGGCGCCATGAATGCCGCCGTGCTCGCCGACGGTTACGCCGAGGCTGGCGCCGAGGGCGCCAAGCAGCGGCTGGAAAAATTCTGGAGAAGCGTTTCCGACGCGGCACTCTTGAGCCCGCTTCGCCGTAGTCCGCTCGATATTTTGCTGGAGCGCTGGACGCTCGACACATCTCCGGTGTTTCTTACCCTCGATCTCATGGCGCGCATTTTTTCCCCCTACGATCTCAACCCGCATGGCGCCAATCCGTTGAGCGACATCCTTTCCGAGTGCATCGATTTCGATCGCCTGGCGAAAGCACCGATCCTGATCTTCGTCACCGCCACCAATGTCACGACCGGCCGCGGCCGCGTTTTCCGCAATGCGGAGCTGACGCCAGAAGTTCTGCTCGCTTCCGCTTGCCTCCCAACGATGTTTCAGGCGGTCGAGATCGACGGCGAGCCCTATTGGGACGGGGGATTCTCCGGCAACCCAACCATGACGCCGCTCATCCGCGAGTGTTCATCAAGCGATACGATTCTCGTCCAGGTTAACCCGGTTGAGCGCCTTGGCACGCCGCGTTCGGCCCGGGAAATCTTGAATCGCGTCAATGAGGTTTCCTTCAATGCCACTCTGCTCAAGGAGCTCCGGATGATGGCGGTGCTGCGACAAGTTTCCGATGCCGGCAACAGCGAGGGCGCGCGCTGGGCAAGCATGCGCATTCATCGCATCGCCAGTGCGGCCATGAGGGACCTCGGCTATTCCTCCAAGCTGAATGCCGAATGGGCATTCCTGACAATGCTGCGCGACGAAGGCCGGCGCTCGGCGGAGCTGTTTCTTGCGGAGCACCGCGATGATTTGGGAAAGCGTTCGACGCTCGATCTCGACGCGCTGCTCGATCGGGTGTAACCGGACATGGGTCTCATCGGCATCGTCCTGGCGCTCTGCCTGCTGATCTGGCTGTCCTATCGCAGCTGGACTGTGCTGTTGCTGGCGCCCGCCGCGGCGCTGGTCGCCGCCGCCACCGCGGGCGAACCGCTCCTCGCCCACTGGACGCAAACTTTCATGGGAGGAGCGGCGCAGTTCCTGGCCCAGTTCTTCCCGCTGTTTCTATTGGGTGCGGTATTCGGCAAGCTGATGGACGATAGCGGCTCGGTCGAAGTCATCGCCCGCTTCATGACCGAGAAGCTCGGCGCACATCGTGCCATCCTCGCCGTGACCTTGGCTGGCGCTGTCGTTACCTATGGTGGCGTCAGCCTGTTCGTCGCCTTCTTCGTGCTCGCGCCGATGGCGGAAAGCCTGTTTCGCGCCGCGGATATCCCGCGCCGGCTGATGCCCGCGGCGATCGCGCTCGGTACCATGACCTTTACCATGTCGGCGCTGCCTGGCACGCCCGCGCTGCAGAACGCCATTCCGATGCCGTTCTTCGGCACCACCCCGTTCGCCGCGCCCGGACTTGGCATCATCGCAGCGTGCATCATCCTTGCCTTCGGCCTGTGGTGGCTCAACCGCGCCGAGAAAGCGGCGCGCAACGCGGGCGAAGGCTTCGGCGGCAACGGTATCGCCCTGGCCGTGGCCGAGGACCAGGCCCTGCGCGAGCGCGCCACCGTCGCCAGCGAATTCGATCCCGCCGAGATTCCGCACGGCAAGCACTGCCAGGAGCCGCCGGGCATCTTCGCCGCCGCGCTTCCCCTGTTCGTGGTCATTCTCGTCAATCTGACGATGATCGCCGTGGTGCTGCCGCGGCTCGACACCGCTTTTCTCGCCGAGGAGCAGTGGGGGGCGACCTCGATCTCGGCCGTCGGCGGCGTATGGGCCGTGGTCGTGGCCCTGCTCGCAGCCATCGTCACCCTGGTCGCGCTCAACTTCCGGCGCCTGCCGTCGCTGCGGGACAGCATGGATGCCGGCGCCAATGCGGCGGTGCTGCCCGCCTTGAGCGTCTCGAGCCTGGTCGGCTTTGGCGGGGTGATCGCCGCGCTGCCGGCCTTCGCCGTGGTGCGCGACTGGGTGTTGTCGATCGAAGGCGGCCCGCTCGTCTCCCTCGCCATCGCCACCAATATCCTCTCCGCGCTCACCGGCTCAGCCTCCGGCGGCTTGACCATCGCGCTTGACGCTCTGGGCGAGACCTATCTCAGGCTGGCGTCCGAGCAGGGCATCGACCCCGCCTTGCTGCATCGCGTCGCCGTGATCAGCTCAGGCACGCTCGATTCGCTGCCGCATAACGGCGCCGTGGTCACCTTGCTGGCGGTCTGCGGGGTTACGCATCGCCAGAGCTATTTCGACATTGTCATGGTGGCGATCGCCGGCGCCATTATCGGCCTCGCCGCGGTGATCATCTTGGGCTCGATGTTCGGGAGTTTCTAACTGCTCGCCGGATTCAGCTTGCCTGAGGCGTCGGCCGGCCGCGTCCCAGGCGAAGCGCCGCCAGGACGGACAGACTGGCAACGGCTGCAAGCAGGACAAATCCGGCGCGCTGCCCCAGGGCCGCGCCGAGCCATCCGGCGATCGGATAGGCAAGCAGCAGCGCGACATTGGTCAGCGAAAAATATGTTGCGTAGAGCAGGGCGCGATCCTCGGTGCGGAAATGCTGCCGCAGTACGATGGAGGCGGGCGTGAGCGCCAGCCCCGAGCCGAGACCCAACACCGCCCACAGCGCGAGCAGGCCGGCAAAGCTTCCGATCTGGGTGCCGCCAAGCAGGCCCAGAATGGCCAAGCCTGCGCCCATGAGCATGGTCCGGCGCGCGTCGAATTTCCGGAGCAGCGGCAGCATGACGAGCACGCCAAGCAGCACGCCGGCGCCGAACGCGGCAAGCGCGATCGCCGTTTCCCGCTCGCCGAGCCCGAGCAGCCCTTGCACCAGGACCACGGTGTTGACCAGCACCACCGCCACGGCCAGCGCAACGGCGAAATTGAGCGGCACGAGAAAACGCAGTTCGGGCCGCTCCAGGAATAGTCGCGCCCCCCGCCGTACCTCGCTCCAAATCTCGGCGCCGGTGATCGAAGGCATTGCCGGTATTTCGGCCCTGACCAGGCAGAGTGCGGAAAGGAGTAAAGTTGCCACCGCGACCACGAACAGGCCGTCGTGATCGAACAATAGCAGGAGAGCCGCGGCCGCGAGCGGGCTGGCTACAGTTTCCACTTCGGTTGCGATCCGGGCCTTGGCCAGGGCCCAGCTATAGGCATCCTGTTCCGGCAAAAGATGCGGAACGATCGCCTGATAGGTCGGGATGAACACCGCCGAGCATGCGGCGAACACGAAGATCAGGAGATAGAGCTGCCAGACCGAGCCCGCCAGCGGCAGTGCCAGAATCGCCGCGGCGCGCACCAGATTGAGGCCGATCAGCAAATCGCGTTTGCAGATCCGCCCGGCGATGACCGCGGCCGCGGGCGCCACGACGATATAGGCGGCGGTCTTGATGGCCAGCGCGGTACCGAGCACCGCGCCGGCATAATCGCCGGCAAGTTCGAAGGCGAGCAGCGCCAGTCCAACCACGGCGATGCCGGTGCCGAACAGGGCCAGCGCATAGGAGGAGAACAGCAGCTGGTAGTCGCGGTATTGATTCATTGGCGGTATGGCGCCGGAGCCGGCATGGCGCTAGGCGGGCGCGGTCTTCGCCTTGGACTCGGGCTCAGGCTTAGTTTTACGGTCGCCGCGCCCATAGAAGGTCACGTACAGAACGGGCAGTAGTACCAATGTCAGCATCGTCGCGAGCAACAGGCCGCCCATGATAGCGAAGGCCATCGGTCCCCAGAACAAGGTCGGTGCGATCGGGATCAGGCCGAGCACTGTCGACAGCGCGGTCAGCATGATCGGCCGCAACCGCCCGGTCGCGGCCGTTATCACCGCGTCCTCCACGCCGAGGCCGCTGGCCTGCTCCTCGGTCGTCTGCACGATTAGAATCACGGCATTCTTGGCGATCATGCCGAGCAGCGCCAGCATGCCGAGGATCGCCACGAAGCCGAGCGGCTGCCCAAACATGAGCAGCGCCGCGACAACTCCAATCAGGCCGAGCGGCAGCAAGATCAGCACCATCGCCGTCTTGGCGAAGCTTTGTAGCTGGATCATCAGCAGGGTCACCATGATGAAGATCATCAGCGGCACCACGCCGAACACGGCTTCCTGACTTTCCGCACTGGTCTCCGCGGTGCCGCCGAGTTCGATCGTGTAGCCGCTCGGCAGCTTGGCCGACAGCGCGTCGATATCGTCCTCGATCGCCGCCACCACGGTCTCCGGCGTGGTGCCGGCCTTGACGTCGGCCAGCACGGTCAGCGTCGGCGTCCGGTCCCGCCGCCAGACCAAGGGCTGTTCCTGCTCGAAGTCGAAGGTGGCGAACGCGCTGAGCGCGACCGTGCGGCCGCCGGGCACCGGCACTTGCAAGGTCGAGAGCGTGTCGAGCGAAACGCGGTCCTTCGAATGGGCGCGGGCCACCACGTTGACGAGATAAATGTCGTCGCGCAGCTGGGTAACCGCCGCGCCGGAGATGGCGGTCTGTAGCGCCGCGGCGAGACTCTGGCTGGTCAAGCCGAGGCGGCGCGCCTGGTCCTGATCGATCTTGATCCGCAACTGGCGCGCCGGCTCGATCCAGTCGAAATGCACGCGGTCCGCGCCGGGGTGTCTGGCGATGACTTCGGCGAGGCGGAAGGCCTCATCGCGCAGCACCTCGATGTCCGGACCGCTAAGCCGCCATTGCAGCGGCCAGCCGATCGGCGGCCCCATCTCCAGCGGGCTCACCCGGCTGATCGCCTCGGGGAACTGGTCGGTCAGAAAGTCGCGCAGATCCCTTTCGAGCCGCAGCCTGGCATCGAGATCCTTGGCCATCACCACCAGCTGCGAGTGGTGATTGCTGGGCGGAAGGATCGCCAGCGGCAGGTAGAAGCGGATCACATTCCGGCCGACATAGGCGCTCCAGAAATCGACGTCCTTACTTTCGGCGAGCCACGTCTCGATCCTCTTCACCGCGGCCTCGCTGGCGAAGATCGAGCTCGCGCGTGGCAGCTGGAAGTCGACGATCAGCTCGTTGCGGTCGGACGGCGGGAAGAACTGGCGATTCACTTGGCCGAGCCCGATCAAGGCCAGCGCGAACAGGCCGGCGGCGAGGGCAATGGTGAGCCAGCGCAGGCGGATGGCCACGGTGAGAAGACGCGAATAGGCCCGCAGCAGCAGGCCGGGCTTGTCGTCCTCCGCCCCAGGCTTCGGAGGCTTGAGCAGCAGCGACGCCACGATCGGAGTGAACAGCACCGCCACGAACCACGACGTGAGGAGCGCGATCGCTACCACCTGGAACAGCGAGATCGTGTATTCGCCGGCTTGGCTTTCGGCGAAGCCGATCGGCACGAAACCGGCGATGGTGATGAGCGTGCCGGTCAGCATCGCGGCGGCGAGCCTCGCATAGGCGAAGGTCGTGGCCTGTTCCATCGGATCGCCTACGGTCAGCCGTCGCAAGGTCGCATCGACCGTGGTCATGGCGTCGTCGACCAGGAGCGCGAGCGCGATGATCAAGGCGCCGAGCGAGACCCGGTGCAGGTCGATGCCGAGCGTCTGCATGATCAGGAACACGGTGGCGAGGGTCACTGGTATGGCGATCGCCACCACGGCACCCGGGCGCAGGCCGAGCGTGACGAAGCTCACGGCGAGGATGATCAGCACCGCCTGATAGAGCGAGGTGGTGAAGTCGCCGATCGCTAGCGTCACCACGGCCGGCTGATTGGAAACCAGAAAGACATCGATGCCGAGGGGCAAGTTGGCGGTGGCGCGCTTGACCGATGCCTCGACTTCGCGGCCGAGCTGAAGCACGTCGCCGCCTTCGCGCATCGAAACGGCGAGCGCGATCGCGGGCTCGCCGCTGAACCGGAACAGCGTCGCCGGCGGATCGACGAAGCCGCGCCGAACCTCGGCGATGTCGCCGAGCCGGATCATTCTGCCGCCGGCATTGATCGGCACCTCCAGAATGTCAGCCTCGGTTTCGAACGCGCCCGAGACGCGCAGGCTGACATTTTCCTCGCCGCTATTGATCGTACCCGAGGGGCGGACCATATTCTGCGCGGCGACGGCGGCGAAGACTTCGCCATAGTCGAGCCCCATCGCCGCAACCCGGTCCGGCACGAGTTCGATCAGGATTTCCTCGTCCTGCGCGCCGATGAACTCGACCTTCTCGATCAGCGGCACGTCGCGGATCAGCGCCGAGCGCACGCCGTCAACATAGTCTCTGAGCTCGCGATGGGTGAAGCCGTCGGCGGTGAAGCCGTAAACAATACCGAACACATCGCCGAAATCGTCATTGAAGAACGGGCCGACCACGCCTTGCGGCAGGGTGTGCCTGATGTCGCCGACTTTCTTGCGCACCTCGTACCAGGAATCCGGCACCAGCTCGGGGGGATAGGCGCCCTCGAGATCGACATAGATCGTCACCACGCCGGGCCGCGTGATCGAGCGGATGCTGTCGAGCCCCGGCGTTTCCTGGAGCGTGCGCTCCAGCCGCTCGGTCACCTGATCGAGCGTTTCCTGCATGGTGGCGCCGGGCCAGACCGCCGTCACCAGCATCGTCTTGATGGTGAAGCTCGGGTCTTCGTCACGGCCGAGATTGACGAAGGCGAAGGCGCCCGCCACCACCGCGATCAGCATGAGATAGATGGTCAGCGAGCGGCTTTTGACTGCCCATTCCGAGAGATTCGGGCCGATCACGGTGCTTCGCCCAACAGCCTGACTTCCTGGCCCGGCCGTAGCGCCTGGACTCCCGCCGTGACCACGATCTCGCCCACCTGAAGGCCGTCGGAGACGACCACCGCGGCCGGGGCGAAGCGTTCCACTCCGATGCGGCGCAACGCGACCGTCTTGCTCGACGGATCGACCACCCACACCGCCGGCTCGCCTTCGGTCCGGGTGAGGGCGCTCGCCGGCAGTTCGATCCCGCTCGCGCCGCCGAAATTGGCCCGGCCGACCACCGTCGAGCCAAGCCGCATCTCGGCGGGCGGATCGATCAGGCCGACCCGGACCAGGAAAGTGCCGGTCACCGTGTCGGCGCGCGGGGCGACTTCGCGCACCCGGCCCTTGGCGGTTACCCCCGAATTTTGCGACAGCGACACGGTGACTTCGGGATCGCCGGGGCTCGCTTCGATCATCCCCGCCGGCACGTTGAACACCGCGTCCTTGCCGTCGTCGCGAGCGATCTGCGCGATCATGCGGCCGGCCTGCACCACCTCGCCCGGCTCCGCGCCGATCGCGGTGACGACCCCAGGCGCATCGACGTGCAGTTCGGTGTCGTCGAGACGGCGCCGGGCGATGCCGGCCTGCGCGTTGGCGGCATCCACCGCGGCCTGGGCGGTCGAGAACACCTGCTCGGCGCGTTCGAAGGCGACCCTGGCGGCAACCCGGCGCTCGTACAGATGACGCTGGCGCTCATAGTCGAGGCGAGCTTCGGAAAGTTGGCCTTCCACCGCGGCGAGGCTCGCCTCCGCCGCGCGCAGTCCGTTCTCCTCGTCGGTCGGGTCGAGCCGCGCCACCAATTGCCCCGGCTCGACGACATCGCCCACTCTGACCAGCCGCTCGACCATGCGGCCGCCGATGCGAAAGCCGAGATCGACCTCGACCTGGCTCTCCACGGTGCCGGCGAGCTGCACCATCTGGCTGCCCTCGTTCTTCTCGACCGTCACCACGCGCACCGGGCGCACGACCGACTCCGGCGGGGCCTCGCCGGAGTCGCAGCCGGAAAGGCCGGCGAGCAGTCCGGCAAGCAGAATGCCCGGCAGCCGGCGCGGGGCCCTGAGGCTTGGCGCCGGCGGACAGGCTGTGCAACCCATCGATTGTTTTGTCATCATCGAACCGCGATGATCGGACCAAGCGGCCGCAGCGTCACGTTGAGACTGCGTTAGCGGCCGTACTTGACGCGACGCTTTTGCACTTCGCCCTTCGAGACCTTGCCGGCCTGGATCAGCGCTCTCACGCAGCCGTCAGACAGGCGACGCCCGTTGCGGCGCATGCAATTGTTGAGACCGGCGGTGTTCAAGCCCCACTCCGAGCAGAAATTGCGATAGTCCCAGGCGCAAGCCCTCTCGGCATTTCTCGTTCCGGCATGCGCTTGGGTCAAAAAAAATGTCGCCAAAGACAAAGCAATCGCGATTGTCGCAAAGGATCTCATTACTCCCTCCCTGTTCGCCGCAGCGGACGCACAATCTAGCCAACCGTGCCAGGGTTCGCCAGAATACAGATAAGGCCGCTTTGGGCCTTGCCGAAACGCCTGGACAGCCGCGCTGCCCGCCCTCAATCATGCCGGCGCTGGTCTCGTAAGCGAATGGAGAGATGCATGCTTTTTCTATTGGCGGCGGCGCTGTTGGTCGTTGGCTCACTCCTCGGCAGCCCGCCGAGCGGCCCGGAGGAGGCACGGATGCAGACCGCGGCGGTCTGGGAAACCGAGCTGCGCAAGAAGCGCTATTATTACCGGCGTCACGGTGACTTTTGGCGCCGCTACTACCGGACCGAAACCCCCGAGCCGCCCGTCCGCCCCCTGAGCTGTGGCGAGTTCCGCTTCTGGGACGGAAAGCGCTGCGTGGATGTCCGCTTCAGATAGGCAGCCAAGCCTCCCCAAAGGCGATGCGAATGCCATGATTCCGGGCGGGATGGCGGTAGAATTGGCACCCAGGCCGACATCCGGTAAGATTGCGGCGCTGGGGAGAGACGTATGCGGGGCGTGAATTTCCGAGGGTGCATCGCGGCAGTGCTCGCCGCCGCCGCCGCCGCATCCTGCGCCGCACCGCTTCGCAATCCGGTACCGGTCGAGTTCGCCAACCAGGCGATGGCCCTCGATGGCCAGGTCAGGCAGTGGGGCGACGAAGTACCGAAAAACGCCAATGCCCAAATTGAGGAGAGATGGGCGCAAAGCCGTGCGGCTCGTCCGAGCCTGTCCCGCGCGGAAGTCAACTTTCTCGCCATTTCAGGTGGAGGGAGCGACGGGGCATTCGGCGCAGGCGTATTGGTGGGCTGGACCGCCGCCGGCAACCGCCCTGAATTCGACGTGGTCACCGGCGTAAGCACCGGCGCGCTTGCCGCACCGTTCGCCTTCTTGGGGCCGCGCTACGACGATGCGCTCAGAAAAGTCTATACGAGCTACTCGACGAACGATCTGCTGGTGGCGCGCCCCATTCGCGGTCTGCTGGGAGGATCGGCGCTCGCCAACAATGCGCCGCTCGCAAACGTCATTGCCAGCTTTGTCGATCAGGCCTTTTTGCAGGAGGTCGCGCGCGAGCATAATCGGGGACGCCGGCTCTTGATCGGCACGACCAATCTGGATGCCCAGCGGCCGGTGATCTGGGACATGGGAAGGATTGCGGCAAGCGATCATCCCGGCGCGCTCGACCTGTTCCGCAAGGTGCTGCTCGCCTCCGCGGCAATTCCGGGGCTGTTTCCGCCTGTGCACGTAAACGTAACGGCAGACACCGCGCGTGAGGAGATGCATGTCGATGGGGGCACCTCCAATCAGGTGTTCCTGCTGCCCTCCCAGATGATGCTCGGGCGTCAACACTCAGCGAAGCGCCGTCTCTATATCATCCGCAATGGGCGGCTCAAGCCGCAGTTCCAAGTCGTGCAGGCCCGCACCGTGGCCATCGCCAACCGCTCCCTCTCGACCTTGATCAAGAACCAGGGCATCGGCGATCTGGTCCAGCTCTATAATTTCGCCAAACGCAACGGTATCGCTTACAGCCTGATCTCGATTCCGAGCGACTTTCCCGATACCAGCGCCGAGCCATTCGACACGGTTTACATGACGCGCCTGTTCGAACTCGGGTTCAGGACCGGCCAATCGGGCCGGTCCTGGCAGAAAGTGCCGCCCCGATTGCCGGGCTGAGCGGACGCTATTGCTGCCGCCGCCCGCTGAGGGCCTTGGCGACTGCAAGGTCGACCACGCCAGCCAGCAGAGCATCCTTGTCGGCTTCGCACCCTGCCTTCAGCGTCTCGATGAACTTGCCGTGCATGCCGCTCTTCTCGTCGTCGCTGACCTCGAACCAAGAGATCTCGACATCCCGATTGTACAGCGACAGCGCAACGAGCGAGCGGATGACCTTGTCGACATAGGCGTTGTCCCCGGACGCTTCAGCGACGACACTTGCGCAGCTGTGGTAGGTCAGCGGCAGCGCCTCATCGACATATTTCTCGGCAGCAGGATCGGCGGTGGCGATGTTCGCCGGCGCGAGCGCAAGTACCATCGCGGCGGCGCCTGCAAGCAACAATCTTGTCATTACGATCACCTCTATGCAGCAGGTTTGGAGTAGGAGCTCGCTAGCGAATGGCGCCGACGACGGCGCCCACGGCGGCGCCCGTCCCGGCCCCGCTGCTACCGTCGACGATGGCGCCAACGCCGGCGCCGATCGCGGCACCCGTCACCGCGTTCCTGACCCGCCTGGCATCGGCGGTCGCAAAAGTCGCAACCACGATCGCAATCAATAAAAGCCCGCTCAGCAGCAGGCGCATTTTCGAACCTTGCATCGATGTCTCCTGAGAAGATTGTCCTCGTGCGGCCGTGCGGCCCTGTCACTCGCTCTGCCGTCATTTCTTTTCGCGGTCCCCATTAACCTCATTTTTACCGTGCTGCCAATGGGTTGAGAGGTGTTACGCTTGGTCAGGCGCGGAGTCAGGCTTTCAGACAATTGCTTGCTGCCCCAGGGGAGGAGAGGCTAGGCTTCCCGGCGGCGATTAGGCCCCGAATCGTGGATCCGCATCCGCCAAACGGGGCACAGGAACTTGGCACTTAGGTCCATCAGCAAGGAGTGTGGCGATGTCAATGATCGATCGGCGAACCTTGATTGGGGGTCTTGCATGCGGCGCTGCGGTGGCCGCCATTGGCGCGGTTGCCATGCCGAAAACAGTCTTTGCCGCACCGCTCGGCGCTTTGAAGGAAGGCGTTAGCCGGCCCGAGAGCTTGGTCGAGGATGCGCAGGTGGTCGTGGTCGTGCCGCGCCGCCGCCGCCGCCGCTGGCGCTGCTGGTGGCACCGGGGCCGCCGCATCTGTGGTTGGCGCTGATAGTTTTTCCCGCTTGACCTGACGCGAGGCGTGCAGCTTGGGCATGGCGAGCGCGCGGCCGATGCTGTCGCGCTCCGCAGGCTTGAGCCGTGCTGCTTACTGCTGACCACTCGAAGCTTCTGGCGAAGAGTCTCGCGTCGGCGTGCCTCGCGTCGGTCGATCCGCGTCTGAGCAAATATTTGGCGGCCCCCGGCCCGCTGCGCATGTAGTTCGGGCAAGTTGCGGCGAACCCACCGCGCCGGGCGTGGAGGGCAGACATTGAATCGCAATGCGCATCAGTTCGGGCAGCGAGCGAACGCCGAGCTTGGCTTTGAGCTGCCCGCAAGTGGTCTTGTAGCTCACGTTCAGGCTGCCGGCGATCTGGCCGTAGGGCTTCCCCTCCGCAAGCAGCGACAGGATTTGCAGCTCGCGCACCGTAATCGAGCCGAGCGGGTAGGGCGCCCGCCCGCGCGCTTCCATGAAAGCCACTTCCGACGTGAGTTCATGGCTCAGATAGGGCGTGCCGTCGCGCACGCGCTCGAACGCCTTGACGATTTCCTCGCCGGGCGTGTCCTTCAATATATAGCCATTCGCGCCGATCTTCAGGGCGCGGCTGACGATGAACGGGTCGTTGGGTTGGAGAACTCACCGGGCGATGACGGAGAGAGTCGCCCGGCATATTCCGAGCAATGCAAGATGCCGACAGCAATCGCGGCAGCCAGTGAGATCCGCCGAGAAAGGCGGAACCAGTGAGACGTTGCCGCTTTGGTGAGGCCTAGGGTGGCATGGGACTACACCAGGATCGCATTTCGGTCGATGCCGATACGTCTCAATCTGGGCAGGGAAAAATCCTTGCCTAGGGCCGGTTTGGCGCTGCCCCGAAAGGGCCGTCATCGTTAACGCCACGATATTGATTTAGCTGCCCAAATTGGCCTCAACATGGCTTCTTTCCCGACATGAAATGAGCGCTTTTTTCAGTCGAATCGGCATCTTCATCTAAAGAACGACGGAGATGCGACTTGCGGATTCGACGCGTGTTGTTGGTGCTTTCGTTGACCCTGTTGGGTGGCGCGACGCCTCCCTATGACGGGCCGCTCACCACTGCAAGGTGCGTGTCAGCGCCGCTGCCGCAGCGACTGGCGGACACCGCCCATACGATGCTTCCCCTGCTGCAGCGACCGCCACTGCCGAAATACGATTTCCAAGCCCGAGACTATTTGATCCGAACCCTGGCCTTCGAGGCGCCACACGAGCCCGACGAGGGCAAGGCCGCCGTGATCCACGTCATCATCAACCGCATGCAAAGCAAGAGATGGGGCGACAACGTCAAGGACGTGGTGTTGCAGCGATGGCAGTTCGAGCCGTGGATGACACGGCGCAAGGAGATGGAGCGGCTGCCGGCGAGCGACCCGCGCTATCGCGACGCGGCGCGTATTACCGACGCGGTTCTCGCCGGGCAACTTCCCGATCCCACCGACGGAGCCACGCATTTCCTCAACCCGAAGGTGGTCCGCAATCGGCGCGGCGGCTCGTTGCCGTCATGGGCCCGCGGCGAGGGATTGGAGATCGGCAGGCACACCTTTTACGCGCCGTATCAAGGGCGCGGGCTGCCTCGTCAGAACGATCTCTATCTGGCATCGTTTGGCGGCCGCCCCTCGTGCTGACGCCGCGCGCCTAGCGCCAGGGGCGGAGACGCAGGACTGCGTTACCGATCAAATTTCCTGCCGGATTTTTGCGCGTTGCAGCAATCGTTGGGACGCTCGGTCCGAACCAGACAGGTTCACTGAAATTTCCGCGAAGCGGTAAACCTCGTTGTCAGGAAGGCCCCTTACGGTCGCGCGCGCAAAGCAGCGGGGGGCAGCCCATGCAGCTCGACATGCACACGATGTCGGCCGTGAACGTCGCGGTCACCGCCGTTCTCGGCGGAGTGTTGTTGCTGACTTGGATGAGGGAGCAGGAAAGCCCCTTCGTCGGGTGGTGGGGATTTGCCCTCTTGGTACAGGCGGCTGGCATCGCCGCCGCGGCGATGGCGTCGCCGGTCAATGCCGAGGAGCTTGTGGCGATCGGCACGGCCGCGATCGTTCTCGGCGACGCCCTTAAATGGAAGGCGTCGCGCGAGTTCACGCATCGCCGCGCGCGGCTGCTTTGGGTGCTGGTAGGGCCGGTCGGCTTTCTGATCGCGGTGCAGCTGGGCTATCTCGATTCGTTCGATCAGCGGCTCAACGCCGTCTGTAGCACTCTAGCCGCCTATAATTTCGCGGCCGCCGTGGAACTCGCGCGTGCCGGCGGCGAGCAGCTCACCTCACGCCGTCCGGCCGCGATCCTGCTGGTGATCGTCGGTCTTGGCTATCTCTCCTGGCTGCCGCTCAACCTCGCCATGCCGATCCCCGACGCGCAATGGGTCAATGTGAGCTTCTGGTTCCCGGCCACCATCCTGCTCACCATGCTGCTGCGGATCGCGCTCGCCTTCGTCGTGCTGTCGATGGCCAAGGAGCGGCGCGAATTGGAGCAGCGCGCCGCCGCCGTGACCGACGCGCTGACCGGGCTGCCCAACCGCCGGGGTTTGTTCGACGCCGCCGACACGCTCGCCCAGGACCGCGAACTCAAGGGCGGTTCGCTCGCGGTGCTGATCTTCGACCTCGACCGTTTCAAGGACGCCAACGACCGCTACGGCCACGATCTTGGCGATCGCGTGCTCAAGCTGTTCGCCAGGACTGCGTTCGAGCGCCTCGACGGGGCGGGCATCGTCGCGCGGCTCGGTGGCGAGGAGTTCGCCGTCATCATGCCCGACGCCGGTCCGGTCGAGGCGGCGAACGCGGCCGAGGCCGTGCGCCGCGCCTACGCCGAAGCGGCGGCCTTTGTCGACGGCCTGCCGGTCGGCGGCACGGTCAGCGCCGGCGCGGCTTGGGAGACGGGCAGGGAGGGCGACCTGGGCGCCCTGTTTCGCCGCGCCGACGCCGCGCTTTACGTCGCCAAGCGCGCCGGCCGCAATCGGGTGGAAATGCTCGGGCCCGACGATGTCAGTCCGCTCGCCGAAGTCGAAGCGGTGGTGCGCGCCGCGCGGCGCCCGCTCCCCGATCTCGAACCAGAGCTTCCCGCCAAGCTCAGAGCCTGAGCCCCGTTCCGAGACTGGTCTTTACCGCGCGTTTGCCGCCGTGCCGGCTGCGCGCGAACGGGCTTGATTGTGACAGCCAGATATAGGTTCTGTCGGCAAGTCGCGTGAGATGCGCGTCGCCGGCGCGAACAGCGCCAAACCGGGCATGGAAGTCGTTAGATGGTCGCCGCTCGCGAGTCCGCGCGTCAGCCAAGCGAGATCGAGCTTAAGCTGGAATTCGCGCCCGCCGATTTCGGCCGCATCGCTAACCACAAGGAGTTGCAACGGAGTCTCGCCCCGCCGGAAGAGCGCGAGTTGGTTTCGATCTATTTCGATACGCCGGACTCCGCGCTGCACCAGGCGGGCGTCTATCTCCGCGTTCGCGAGAGCGGCGGGGGGCGTTATGTACAGACCATCAAGGCGGCCAAAAACGGGGATCTGATCGAGCGCCATGAATGGGAGCGGGTAGTGGCCGGCCCGACACCGGTTCTTGACGCCGCCAAGGGCACCGCGCTCGAGCCGCTGCTGACGGATACGGTCAAGGAGCAACTCCAGCCGGTGTTCGAGACCCGCATCCGCAGAACCCTCTATCGCCTCGAGCACGACGGCGCCGAGATCGAAGCGGCGATCGACCGCGGCGAGATCAGCACCCGGACGCAAGCCTGCCCGGTCTGCGAATTGGAGCTTGAGTTGAAGGGCGGCGAGCCCAAGGCGTTGTTCCGGCTTGCGCGCGTCCTGGCCGAGGATGTGCCGCTCAGAGTGGAGGTAAAGACCAAGGCCGAGCGGGGTTTCGAGCTTTTACGCGACGGCCGGCTGAAGCCGGAGCGTGCCAGGGAGCTCAGCATCGTTCCGGAGATGACGGCAGGCGAAGCGTTCCGTGCCATTGCACGCAGCTGCCTGCGCCAGGTGATCGCCAACGAGCCGGCGATGTGCAACGGTCAGGCTGCCGCGCTGCATCAAATGCGCATCGGGCTTAGGCGTCTCCGTGCGGCCATCGCCATCTTCGCCGGCGCCGTCCGCGACGAAGAGCTGGACGAGATCAAGAGCGAGCTCCGATGGATCACCCAGCAACTCGGCCCTGCGCGCGATCTCGATGTGTTTGCCGCGGATGTGCTAGCGCCGCTGAGGGAGCGTCACCCCGCGGACCAAGCGATCGGCGCGGCACACGCCGAGTTCGAGGCCAAGCGGGCTGCGGCCTATGCCACCGCCATCGGCGCGATTAAGTCCGCGCGGTTCCGCGGCGCCATTCTCGACCTCGCCGAATGGATCGAGACTGGCGCCTGGAGCAGCGCCGTCGACACGGCCTCATCTCGCGACCGCCCGGTGGCCGAGCATGCCAAGGCCAAACTTGCCGAGTTGCGCAAACGCATCAAGCGCCAGGGCGCGGGGCTTCGCCAACTGAGCGTGCCCAAGCGGCATCGCCTGCGCATCCGTGCTAAGCGCCTTCGCTACGCCACCGAGTTTTTTGCTGCCGCCTTCCCCGGCGCGGCCAGCGCCCAGCGGCGGACGGAGTTTCTCAGCGCGCTCAAAGACTTGCAGGATGAACTCGGCGCGCTCAACGATCTCGCCACGCACCGCAATTTGATCGCCGAGCATATCGGCGAAGGCGGCGCGGAGGACGCCGCGGGAAGCCATCTCGCACCGCGCGAGGAGCACGCCGAAAGGCTGCTGCTCGCAGCCGAAGGGGCTTACGCGCGCTTCGCCGGAATCAGCGCCTTCTGGAAGGGCTGAGGCTCAGCCTGCGGCCGGCGGGCGGCCCACATGCGTCTTCACGTCGCCGCGCATTTTCCGCGTCTGATCCTCAAGCCGCCGCACCGCCGCGTCGAAGGCGTCGCGGATGGCGACATAGATGTCTTCATGCGCATGGTCCGCAGGCTTCGCGCGATCGACCACCACGTCGGTCCCCGGCACGCTGATATCCACTCGGACGCTGTAAAGCTTGCCCTTGTGCTGGTGGCGATGCGGGGCTTCGACTACCACGGTGCAGCCGATGATACGGTCATGGAAGCGTTCGAGCTTGGCCGCCTTCTTGCGGATGCGCTCCTCGACCGCCGGGGAGGGGTCCATGTTCCGGAAGGTTATTTGCAACGGTATCTGCATCGCGCGCCTGACTTTCCGTTTTGCTGGCTCAAACGTGATGGGCGGTGACAGCCTTGGTGACTTCGCCGGTGATATTTCGCGACAGGGCATGCGAGATATCGCCGAGGCTCACTATGCCGACGAGCTTCTTCGCTTCGTCCAGCACTGGGAGACGCCGGATCCTGTTGTCCTCCATGATCCGGATGGCGTCCTCGGCTTGCTCATTGTCACGGCAGAAGATCACGTCCTTGCTCATCACGTCCTTTGCCTCGAGCTTGGAAATGTCCCTTCCATTCGCTAGCGCCCGGATCGCGATGTCGCGGTCCGTGACCATGCCGATGAGCTTGCCGCCGTCGCAGACCGGAACCGACCCGATATCGTGGTCGCGCATCTTCGTGGCGATCACCTGAAGCTTGGCGTTCGGGGCGACATATTCGGCGCCTTTGTGCATCATCTCCTTGACTTTCATGACTCACCTCCTGAAACGCGCGCCCCAAGCCTATCCGCCATTTCTAGAATGCGCGGAACTGGCTAAACGTTCATTGATGCGGGTCAAAGAAACCAGGACGAATTGGGGCCGTTCCCCCGCGGCGTGGTCGGGTATCGCCCGGTTGTCAGCGCCGCAGAATGATGCCGACGAGGAAACCGACACCAAGCGCAATGCCGACGGTGGACAGGGGATTGCGCTTGGCGGCGTCCTCGATCGCCGCCACGGCCTCCATCATCGCATCCTGAGCACGCTCGGCCTGATGGCCGCCCGCCCGCGCGACGGTACCGCCGAGATCTTCGATATCCTTACGGAGGGTCCGAAGATGCTTGGCGATTGCCTCGACTTCCTCGGCCAGCGCATGATGGGCCGGCATTTCAGCGTCCTTGGCAGCCATGTCCGTCTCCTTGACTTGCTGTCAACTATTGGCGGCCCTTAATCGTTGTCAGTCAAGGCGCCTTTGGCGTTGACGGAAATCAAGCAACTTACCAAGACTTTGCCAAGCTTGAGGGGGATCAAGGCGGCCGGCGAGGCGCGGGGAGACCGTGACGGCCGCCACAAGGAGATCGAAGCGATGCAGGCGGCCGACCTCATGTCCAAG
>JAWOJH010000046.1:0-7974 GCA_046481725.1 Methyloceanibacter sp.
TAGGGATCGACACCGATACAGTGGCCGCCGACCAGGCCCGGGCGAAAAGGCTGGAAGTTCCATTTGGTGCCGGCGGCTTCCAGCACCTCGCGCGTCTCCAGGCCGAGCTCCTTGAACAGCATGGCAAGCTCGTTGACGAGCGCGATCGATACGTCGCGCTGGATGTTCTCGATCACCTTGGCGGCTTCGGCGACGCGGATCGAGCTGGCGCGATGCGTCCCGGCGGTGATCACGGCGGCATAGACCCGGTCGACCAGTTCCGCGGCCTCAGCTGTCGAACCGGACGTGACCTTGACGATGTCGGGGAGGCGATGCGCCTTGTCGCCGGGATTGATGCGCTCGGGCGAATAGCCGGCGGCGAAGTCCTGATTGAACCTGAGCCCGGAGATCCGTTCCAGCTCGGGCACGCAGACCTCCTCGGTGGCGCCCGGATAGACCGTCGACTCATAGACAACGACATCGCCCGGGGCGAGCACGCTGCCGATCAGGCGGCTCGCGGCGATCAGCGCGCTTAAATCCGGTCGCTTGGCCTGATCGACGGGCGTGGGCACGGTGACGATGTAGAAATTTGCCTCGCGCAGGCTTTCGATCTCGGCCGAATAAGCGAGGCGATTGGCCTGGGAGATCTCCGCTTCGGTCACTTCCAGGGTGCGATCGATCCCGCGCTTCAGCTCGCCGACACGCTCGCCATCGATGTCGAAGCCCGTCACCGGGAAATGCCGCGCCAGATATACGGCGAGTGGAAGGCCGACATATCCGAGGCCGATCACGCCTATTCGCACATCGGCTAGGACAGGCAGGTTCATCGCTCCTCCCGGCTGTGCGGCAAAGCTGGCGGAAAGTCCGGCGGGAAAGGGTTGAGGCTCCGCGTTGTTAGCTTCTCGCGCAGGCGAAGTCCAGGAGCGAGAGAGACATCGTCAAGGCCGATTTTTGGTCACGTTTCGCTGCCAGGGAACCATTCGCGGGGGGAAGCCGTCATCTTCGGATGAACACAGGATGAATGCCGCGGACAGACGCGGTTCAAGCCGGCCAGGATAGATCTGTTCGCTGGCAAGTGCCGTCAGGCCGATGCCGATCGTCAACGCCGAGGTCCCATCCGGGCCGCTTACAGAGACCAGGAAATCGAATTCATGTCCCAAGTCACAACTTCCCTCCATCGCATCGCGCTTGCCACAGTCGCGGCCTTGGCCATTTGCGCCGCCTTGCTGCCCGCGCCGGCGCAGGCGCAACCAAGTCAACCGAACGCCTATCCCGTCACCAATGTGAATTTGCGGGCCGGGCCGGGAACCTTCTATCCGGTGATCGTCGTGGTGCCGACGCATGCCCCGATCAGCATTCTCGGCTGCATCGGCGATTACACTTGGTGCGACGTGTTTTTCCAGGGCAATCGCGGCTGGATGCGCTCGATCTATCTGAAGAAGTGGTACCAGGGCTATTACTACGCGCTGGGCGACTACGCGCCGCGGCTCGGGATCAGTGTCGTCTCCTTCGATATCGGCCCCTATTGGGATTCCAACTATCGCGAGCGTCCGTTCTATCGCGATCGCGGCAGGTGGGGCGGCTCTTATGGTGAGGGCTGGGCCGACCGCGGTATGTTTTACGACCGGCTCGCCCCTTACGGGAACTGGATTTGGATGCAGGGGCAATATGTCTGGGTGCCGGGCAATGTCGGTCCCCATTGGCGGCCCTATACGGTTGGCCGCTGGGTCTATACCGATCGCTATGGCTGGATGTGGTCGTCGCGCGAGCCTTTCGGCTGGGCCACGTATCACTATGGCCGCTGGGGCTTCTCCAACCGGGTCGGCTGGTTCTGGGTGCCGGGCAACCGCTGGGCGCCGGCCTGGGTCTCCTGGCGGCAGTCGGACGACTATCTCGCCTGGGCGCCGCTGCCGCCGACGGCCGACGAAGGTTTGGGCCTGACGATCAGGGTGGGCACCATCCCCGACTATTACTGGCAGGCGGTTCCGACCCAGGCGTTTCTCTCGGTCGACCTGTCGCGGAACATCGTGCGCGACCGCGGCCGGTTTACACCGATCCTGCGCGAGACCCGGCCGCTCGGCAATGTCACCGTGGTCAACAACACCACGATCGTGAACAACGTCGTCAACATCAACACCGTCGAGCGGAAGACCAAGAAGAAGGTCGTCGTCCATAAGGTCGAGAGGACCAAGGACGCGAAGAAGTCCGGCAAGGTGGAAGGCGCGGCCGTGGAGATCTTCCAGCCGGCCGCGGAAGATGCGCCGAAGGTCGCGGCCCCCCCGTCGGTGAAGCCGATCGAGGAGGTCGCTGCCGCGAGCGAGACGAAAGAGCAGGCCGAAGGCGCTCCGACCACCGAAGAGGCGCTGGTCCCGGCCGAGATCAAGGCGCTGCCTGCGGCGACGCAGGGCAGCTCCACCTCGGAAACGTCGAAGGACGGCGCGCCGTCGCCCGGCGCGGCCGAGACGCCTCCGCCGCCTCCGCCCGCAGATGCGGCGCCGGCCAGTGAAGAGGCCGCGCCACCGCCACCGCCGCCTCCGGCCGGGTCCAAGCCGCCGCCGCCGCCCCCGGCAGCAGAGAAGACGCCTCCGCCGGTACCGGCAGAGGAGACACCGCTACCGCCTGCTGCGACCGAGCAACCGGCACCGCCTCCGCCACCACTGCCTGCGGCAGAAGAGACGCCGCCACCGACGCCTCCGGCTCCGGCTCAGGAGACGCCACCACCCCCGCCCGCGATGCAGGACGAGTCCTCACCGCCGCCGGTTCCGCCGGCCGAGTCGCCCGCGACCAAACCGAAGCCGCAGAAGGACGAGAAGCCGAAGAAGGAGAAGGGTCACAAGGCCAAACCGGCCGAGACTCCGGTAGCCCCGCCGTCGCCTCCGGTCGAGGAGAGCGCGCCGCCTCTGCCCCCGCCACCCTTGCAGGAGAGCGCACCTCCGCCCCCGCCGCCCGCGGCAGGCACTGAGCCGGCTCCGCTGAAGAAGCAGGGCAAGCCGAAGAAGGAGAGGGACCAAGGTCAGCCTGGCGGCCCGCCAGCGTCTTTTGAACAGCAGCCCATGGGCGAAGCGCCGCCGCCTCCGCCGACCGCCGATGCCCCGACGATGCAGAAAGACGGCAAGCAAGGCGGGAAGCAGAGAAAGGGCCGGGGCGAAGGCCGGGGCGAAACATGCCCGGAAGGCACCATCCAAGTGGACGACGGGACTTGCGTCCCGATCCAATAGCCGAACGCGGCTATCACATATTCGAGGCCCGGATTCAGGGCGCCGGAGACTTCTCCGGCGCCCTTACGTTTTGGCTCATCTCACAAATGCGGCCTTAGTCGGTGCAGCCGTACTGTTCGGTGCCGGGCACAGGATTTCCGTTCGCGTCTTCGTCGTAGATCACGAACACGTCGGCGTTGCCGCAGAAGGTGTTGTTTTTGCCGGCGGCCTGGCCCTGCGTGCCGATCGTCAGGCGGTTCGACCTACCAACCGGGTGCACGGCGACGTGGCCGCGCTTCGTGGTTATCTTGCCGGCACTGGCTCCCTTGAAGGATTTGGCTTCAACATCGGCGGGGGCGGCGGCTAGCGACAAGGTCGCGGCGAGCGCGGCACACAGAGCGGTTTTCACAAAAATGGTCATCATCTTGTCCTTTCGGAGTTGGACCTGGGTTGTTCGGGCCAAGCGGCCCTAACCGTCTGTCGTTTGCCGCGCCAATTCGGTTCAAACGAAATGCGGAACGCGCGCTTCCAGCCCGGCAGCGCCGCGATATAGGCCCGCACCGGGGCGTCGCCATAGGCCTTGCCGATTTGGGGATTGGCGCTTGAGAGAAGCTTCGGCTTCGCGGCGGTTTTCTATACGGCTTTTGCCCGAGACTTGCGTGTCTTGCCGGCCATTCGCGTTCCATCCAACCGGTGCGCTCCTATATAATTGATGAGACTGCGCCGAAATTCCGGCTCTCAGCGCGGGAGGAGACCTATGCACAGGCTTGTTTTCAGAAGTTCGGCAACGCTGGCCGCCGCGGTAATTCTCATGGCCGCCACCGCCTCTCCGGCCGACGCGCGGATCGAGTGCCAGGGCAATTTCCAGGCTACCAAATACGGCATGATCGCCACGCCCTATTGCCAGGAAGAGAACATCGCGCGGGTCGCGCGCAGCTATGGCATGAAGGTGACCGGCGCGCAGGTGCGCAACGATCCGCTGAAGAAAGTCTATCTCTGCCAGGTCATCGGCGGCGACAGCCGGCTGAAGGGCGCTTGCGGCGCCTACGCGCCGGATCAGTATCGTTAGCTGGCCGCTTCAGTCGGAAGGCCCGCTCAGGCGCTGGGCGGGCCGCCGACCGTCAGTTGCTTGGCGCCCGACTAATTCGCCGCGTCGTCGTCGTCGCTGCCGGACTCGACGATGATCTTGCCGACCATGCCGCGTTCCATCAGGCCGCGCGAACCATAGTCGTAAGTTCCGGGGCGCACCGCCACGAAGAACAGCTCCGCCTCGCCGCCCTTCTCGAACTCGATCTCGTCCAGGGTCGGCGACTTGATCTCGACGCCGGCGACTTCGATCTTGCGAATCCAGATATTGCGGAAGAAGGCGGGGGCGGTGAAGGCAAATTCCTGCAAGTCCGATGCCTTGATCTTCCAGCGATAGCCCTGCCCGACCTGCAGCCGGTATTCCCTCGGCTCCATGTGCGAGATGTCGGTCTCCGAGCCAAGCTCCAGCGGCGTGAGGCGCACCAGCCCGTGGGCCGAGGGGTCTAAAATTTGCCCTTTGACCGCGTGGCCCGAGCTGGGCACGGATACGGCCAACGCAACGACGGCGACGACGATGAAACTGCGCATTCAAACTTCCTTATGTTGTCCTGGGCTCTTGTAAGCCATCGACGGAGCCAATGTAAGGGAGGAGTGGCCAATTCGGGCTCTCAATTGACTGGTAGACGTACCGAGAAACGGCAATGCGATCTGCCAGACCGGTCGCGCGCGCGTATGCGCGGGCGCGGAGCTTGAGGCCGGCCTTATCTCTTATCTCTTATCTCTTAATTTAGGAATTCGAGCGTATTCCGTTAACCAAACGGCATCCTATCCAGGAGGGGCACGTGCGGTTTACGCTTTTCGGCCTTGCGGCCATTGTCACTATCGGCGTCATCGCCGTTTTTGCCGGCCCGCTGTTCATCTCCACCGATGATCTGCGCCACAGCCTGTTCGCCCAGGTCGAGGCGGCCACCGGCTATCGCTTGCGGGTGAGCGGGCCGGTGCAAGTGTCACTGTTTCCCTCGCTCGACCTTGTGGCCGAGGATGTGGGGCTTGCGCAAAGCGGTGCCGCGGAGCGGACCGAGATGGCGCGCGCCAAGAGCTTGCGCTTCGGGCTGCAACTCTCAGCATTGCTCGGCGGCAAGGTGCGGATGACCGAGGTCACGCTGGTCAATCCAGTAATTTTGGTGCCGCAAGCCCCGAAACATGCTGAGGAGCAGGCGACTGCGGAGACAGCTGCGTCGGGGCCGGCGGCTGCCCTCAAGGCTCTCACTCTCGACAAGCTCTCCATCAAGAACGGCACCCTGATCCTGCCCGGCGCCGACGGAGCGCCTGGGAAGCGGATCGAGGCGCTCGACCTCGAGGCTGCCTTGCCTGCGAGCGCCGCCGCGCTGACCTTCGACATGAAGGCCGTGATCGACGGCGATCGTTACGCCGCGGCCGGCTCGATCGGCCAGTTCGGCGACTTCCTTGACGGCAAAGCGGTTCCGGTTTCGCTCGCGCTGCATGCTCCCGCCTATCTTGACGAGCGGACGACGCTCGACGGTACCGCAAGTTATGCGGGCGAGAGCTTCACGCTCGGCCAGTTCACCGCCAGGGTCGGCAATAAAATTCTCGGCGGGAGCGCGAGTTACAAAGGCAATCTGGTCACGCTTCACCCGTTCACGCTGAACGCCAACGGCAACACGCTGACCGGAACACTGGTCGCCGATATCTCCGGCGCGATCCCGGCGATCAATGTCGCGGTGAGCGGCGAGACGCTCGACGTCGACAGGTTGCTTGGGCAGTCCGATGCGGCGTCGGGAGGAGCGGGCGCGCCCGGCGCGGGCTCCGGCTGGAGCGATGCGAAGATCGACTTCGCCGGCCTGAGAGCGGTGACCGCCAAGGTGAAGCTCACCGCGAGCCAACTGACCTATGGCGGCATCAAAATCGGCAACGTCGCAGCCGACGCCACGATCGCCGGCGGCAAGCTCAAGGCCCAACTCCCCAAGTTTCAGCTTTATGGCGGCGCGGGGGCGGTCGCGCTCGAGGTGGATGCGAGCGGCAAGGTGGCGGCGCAACGCCTCCGCCTGTCGCTCGCCAATTTCGATGCCTATCCCTTCCTGCGGGAGGGCGCCGGCTTTGAAAACATCGAGGGCACCGGTGCGATCACGCTCGACCTTGCGGCGAGCGGCGCGAGCCAGCGCGCCATGGTCGAGGCGCTGAACGGCACTGCCAAGTTCGAATTCACCGACGGTGCCATTCGCGGCATCAACATCGCCAAGAGTTTGCGCAGCCTGTCGAGCGGCATGCTCGCCGGATGGCAGCAGTATGAGGCAGAAAAGACCGATTTCGCCACGCTCGGCGCGAGCTTCAAGATCGCCAACGGTCAGGCGCAGACCGCCGATCTGAAACTCGCCGGCCCGCTGGTGAGGATGAACGGGGCGGGCAACATCGATCTCCCGGCCCGGGCGCTCAAGTTCAAGGTCGATCCCCAGCTCGTCGCCAGCCTGGAAGGGCAGGGTGGCAAGTCCGATCTGCAAGGCCTCGGCGTGCCGGTAGTCATCGCCGGTCCCTGGGCGAGGCCATCGATCTATCCGGACATCGAGGGGATTCTGAAGGACCCGGTCGCGGCCTATCAGCAGTTCAATCGGCTCGGCGCGGGCCTCGTTTCGCTGCCAGGCGCGGCGACGGGCAGCGTCGATGCGATCGGCGGCCTGATCCAGAAGGGCAAGCAGGATCCGCTCGGCAATCTCGGGCAAATTTTCGGTACGCAGCCGGCCGTCGAGCCGGCGCCTGCCGCGAGCGCGGACCCGCAACCGGTTGGCAGCGAGAGCGCCGCGCCGCCGAAGAAGAGCAAGAAGCGCCAAGCGGAGCCGGCTCATGCGGCCGAGGCGGCGGCGAAGCAAGCCTTGCAAAGTCTATTTGGCAACTAACGCGCGCAAACGCTCTCGGGATGAACGGTTTGTTTGCGTCTGGCGGGTAAGCCTCGTCCGGCTTGCGGCAGTGGTCCGCCGGGAAAAACAATGGCTCACACCGTTCATCCGGACTTTCTCGATCCGCGCGAATTCCGCCGGCGCCGGCCCAGCGCGCTGCGGCGTATCGCGCGGCGCTATCAGGTCCTCGAGCTTGCCCTCATCATCGGCGGCATTCTCCTGCTGTGGGGCGCCTTGTCGCTCGGCAGGATCCACGCGGTTTTGCAAGACATGCCGGGCGGCTGGCTCGGCTAGCCGCAGATCCAAGTCATCACCGGGAACTCGATTCGCAGCGGCGGCTAGGTTTATCGGCGCTCCGGCTCAACGCGTCGGCGGCGGCTCGCAGGCACGGAACCCGGTTCGAGGGCGGGGCGTTTTGACCCGGCGATACTCACACGGTTCAAAAATCGCTTGCCCCGGCCCGTTGCGCAGACATCATGCGGCGGCCGCCATGCTAAAACCGGCCCGAATCTTCCCCAACTGGATAGCGCCCTTTGACGCAAGATCAGCTGCTCATCATCGCCGTCCTTGTGGCGACCATCGCCATGTTTCTATGGGGGCGGTGGCGCCACGACATGGTCGCGATTGCGTCCTTGCTGGCTTGCGTCCTCACCGGGCTGGTGCCGGCTAGCCAAGCCTTTCTCGGCTTCAGCCATCCGGCGGTGATCACCGTCGCCTGTGTGCTCGTGCTGAGCCGCGGACTGCAAACCTCCGGCGTAACCGATCTGATCGCGCGGCGCGTGCTGCCGCAAGCATCTGGCCCGACCCTGACCATCGCCGCGCTGACGGGCCTGGCGGCGGTGCTGTCGGCCTTCATGAAC
>JAWOJH010000075.1:0-2611 GCA_046481725.1 Methyloceanibacter sp.
CGACCGGTTCGCGGAGCTTGAAAAGGAAGGCTTCGGCAAGCTGCCGATTTGCGTGGCCAAGACCCAGTACAGCTTCTCGACCAATCCCGACGCCAAGGGCGCGCCGTCCGGCCACGTCATCCCGATCCGCGAGGTCAGGCTGTCCGCCGGTGCCGAGTTCGTCGTGGTGATCTGCGGTGACATCATGACCATGCCGGGCCTGCCGAAGGCGCCGGCCGCAAACAATATCGAGCTCGGATCGGACGGGCGTATTGCCGGATTGTTCTAGCTGCTGAAAGAGGTTGCAAGCCGGCAACGCGGACGCTAACACCCTTTTTTCCGCGAGATGAGGCCCAAATCCCGGCGCGAGCCCGGGAAGATTTCAAGGGGAAACAACGATGGCTGGAGCAAGAAGGCCCGGTCGTAACTTTTTGTTCGTGCCGGGACCGACCAATGTGCCGGATCGCATCTTGCGTGCCATGCACGTCCCCATGGAGGATCATCGCGCCTCCGACTTCCCCAAGCTGACTTTGCCGCTTTACGAGGACTTGAAGCGAATCTTCAAGACGCGCGACAGCCAGGTCATCATCTATCCTTCCAGCGGCACCGGCGCCTGGGAATCCGCGCTCACCAATACCTGCTCGCCCGGCGACAGGCTGCTCGCCTCGCGATTTGGCCAGTTCAGCCATCTCTGGATCGAACTCGCCAAACGCCATGGCCTCGAGGTCGTCGTCCAAGAAGAGGAGTGGGGCACCGGCGCCGATCCCGAGCGCATCGAGGAAGCTCTGCGCGAGGACAAGAACCACGAGATCAAGGGTGTGCTGGTCGTCCACAACGAGACGGCGACCGGCGTCACCAGCGACGTCGCCGCCGTGCGCCGCGCCATCGACGCCGCCGGCCACCCGGCGCTGCTCTATGTCGACGGCGTGAGCTCGATCGGCAGCATCGATTTCCGCTTCGACGAATGGCGCGTCGATCTTGCCATCACCGGGTCGCAGAAGGGGCTGATGCTGCCCGCGGGGCTCGGTATCGTCTGCGCCAGCCAGAAGGCGCTCGCCGCCATGGGGGACGCCAAGTGCCGCAAGTCCTACTTCGACTTGGCCGAGCAGATGAAGGCCAATGCCACCGGGTATTTCCCCTATACGCCGGCGCTGCCTCTCTTGCATGGCCTGCGCGAGGCGCTCGCCATGCTTGAGGAAGAGGGGCTCGACAATGTTTTCACGCGGCACCGGCGGCTTGCCGATGGCACCCGCGCTGCGGTCCGGGCCTGGGGGCTCAAGCTTTGCGCCCGGGAGCCGAAATGGCATTCCGATACCGTAACGGCGATCATGGTGCCGCACGGTTTCAACGGCGCCGATGTCATCGACCGCGCATATCGCCGCTATAATCTCGCGCTCGGCGCGGGTCTTAGCCAAGTGGCCGGCAAGCTGTTCCGCATCGGCCATCTGGGCGATTTGAACGAATTGATGCTGCTTGGCGCCATTGCCGGCGCCGAGATGGCCATGCGCGACGTCGGCATCGAGGTCGAGCTTGGCTCTGGAGTGGCGGCGGCCCAAGCGCAGTTCCAAGGAGCTGCGTCAGGTCGCGAAACCAAGGTCGCCGCTGAATAGGGCAGGAGACGCGGGGTAACGGCGAACACGCCGGTCTCGCTCGATTTGACTTTGATCAAGACCGCCGGCGCGGATTTCCGCTACGCGCCGGTGGAAGGTGAAGCATGGCGCGCGAGGGGGTTCCCGGCGCGAAGGAGTAGGGGATTGAGCTCAGTGCAGCACACGATCGTGTTCCTCGATCGGGAGTCGGTGGGCGCCAATGTGCGCAAACCGGACTTTCCGCACAGCTACCAGGAGCATCAATCGACCTGGACGGCCGATGAGATCGTCGATCGCCTCAAAGACGCGACCATCGCCATCATCAACAAGGTGCCGATGCGGGCCGACGTCTTGAAGCAGCTTCCCAAGCTGAAGCTGATCGCCGTTGCCGCGACCGGCACCGACGTGGTCGACAAGGCCTATTGCAGGGATAACGGCGTCACCGTCGTCAATATCCGCAACTACGCCTTCAATACCGTGCCGGAACACGTGCTGGCGCTGATGTTCGCGCTCAGGCGCAATCTGCCCGCTTACATTGAAGATGTGCGCGCCGGCCGCTGGAACAAGTCGCAGCAATTCTGCTTCTTCGACCATCCGATCCGCGACATCGCCGGCTCGAAAATGGGCATCATCGGTTACGGTGCGATCGGCAAGGAGGTCGGCAAGCGTGCCGAGGCGCTGGGTATGAAAGTGCTGCCGTACGACATCTTCCCGCAGCCGGGCTTGGTCGATTTCGAGACCCTGCTCAAAGAGAGCGACGTGATCACCCTGCACATGCCGCTCACGCCCGACACTAAGAACATGATCGGCGCGGCCGAGCTGAAGAAGATGAAGCCGACGGCAATCCTGATCAACACCGCGCGCGGCGGTTTGGTCGACGAGGCGGCGCTGATCGACGCCTTGAAGGACGGCACCATTGCCGGCGCCGGCTTCGACGTGCTCACCAAAGAGCCGCCCAAGGACGGCAACATCCTGCTCGACTACAAGGGACCCAATCTGATCGTGACCCCGCACGTCGCCTGGGCGAGCGTCGAGGCGATGCA
>JAWOJH010000079.1:0-2707 GCA_046481725.1 Methyloceanibacter sp.
CAAGCTTTTCCAGGAACTCCCCGCGCCGTCTGTCCTTATCTCGACGGTCAACTATCCCTCATCCTGAGGAACCGCCGAAAGGCCGCGTCGCGAAGGATGCGAACCGGCGCTCAGGGCCGCGCCAACCGGCCCGAAATGCTCGGCTCTATTCTCACGACGAATGAGGCAGGAGCGGATCGACAGTCGCCGGAAATCTTTTTGGGGAGTTTTTGAAAGTCCCGCCGGCAAAGAAAAATTGGCTCCCCGGGCCGGATTCGAACCAGCGACCCAGCGGTTAACAGCCGCTTGCTCTACCAGCTGAGCTACCGGGGATCAGGGCGTGCTTATAGCGTACGACCTGATGGGTAGATAGCAAAAGGGCGGGCGGCTTTCCAGGGCTTTGGCGCGGAAACCGCAAATTGATCCGGCCGCCCCTCCAGCTCCGCCCTTTACCCCCGCTCCAGACCCCCTCCAGGGGCGAGGAGATTCAATCGGGCCGGACGATGCTCTAAAGTCCCGTCCGGTCCCGCGCCCCTTGACGAGCCTCGCCATGAATAAGTCCGCATTGGTCGCCGAAGCGCCGAACGCGCCGCTGTTCGCCTGGCTCGGCGGCTTCGCGCGCCTGGCCGAGCTCGGCACGGCGGGCTATCCGCGTCCCGTCCGCCGCCGCCTCGCCATCATCAATCTGATGGCGTTCCTGATCGCCCTGTTCTCGGCGATCTATGCGGTGGTGTTCGCACTTTACGGCGTGGAGAAGTATGGGCCGCTGATCGCCGCCAATCTGGCGCTGGTCGTGGCCGCGCTGCTGGTGCCGCTGGCGCACCGCATCAACGACATCGCCGCGGCGATCCTGATCTGCCTCGCCGAATATGTCGCGCTGTTCTTCTTCGTGCGCGAGCTGGGTCACGCCTCCGGCATCCAGCTCAACTACATCATCGCCGCGGCGGTCGGCTTCGCCATCTTGGGGCTAAACCGCATCCGCCTGGTGATGGCGGTGATCGGCGGCGGCTTTCTGCTGCATCTCGCCGCATGGTTCCTGTTCCCGCCGGGCGAAGCCAAGATCGTCGCCGACCCGGCGCTGATCGCCAATCTCTATGTCTCCTCGGCGGCGACCAGTTTCACCATCATCGCGCTGATCGTGTTCTATGCCTTCACCGTCGCCGACCGAGCCCGCGCCGAGGCGGATGCCTTGCTCGCCAATATTCTGCCGGGGCCGGTCGCCGAGCGCCTCAAGGAGCGGCCGGGTGAGCGCATCGCCGACAGCGTGCCGGAAGCCTCGGTGCTGTTCTCCGATCTGGTCGGCTTTACCTCCCTTGCGCAACGGCTTGGCGTTACCCGCACCGTGGCGCTGCTGGACGCCATCGTCACCCAATTCGATCGACTCGCCGCCGCGCATGGGGTGGAGAAGATCAAGACCATCGGCGACGGCTATATGGCGGTGGCCGGGGTCAGCCGGCCTGGACCCGATCATCTCGCGCGCCTGGCGCGCCTGGCGCTCTCCCTGCCGGAGTGCGTCGCCCAACTCTCCGCCGCGCATGGCGTCGTGTTGCAAATCAGGATCGGCATCGCCAGCGGCCCGCTGATGGCCGGGGTGATCGGCGCCGACAAATTTTCCTACGATGTGTGGGGCGAGACGGTGAACCTCGCCGCGCGGCTGGAGAGTCACGGGTTGCCCGGCGAGATCCAGGTTTCGGCTGCGGTTAAGGCCGCGCTCGGCGACGGCTTCCGGTGCGAGCCGCGCGGCGAGATCGAGGTGAAAGGCGTCGGCCGGATCGAGACCTGGCTGCTCAAGGGAGAGGGGGGCGGTGCGGTAAGGCGCTAGGGCTGGTCCGCTCTTGCCGCATTCAGGTTGCCTCGACGGCCGCCAGTTCCTATTTGGGGCTTCAGTGCAAGTCACGGATCGAGCGCCGATGTCCCCCAGAGTCCGCCTGTTCGATCGCCACTGGCACCTGCCGAAATCGAAGCCGCTCCGCATCGGGCTGGGCATTCTGCTGGTCGCCTTCGGCCTGTTGGGCTTCCTGCCGGTGCTCGGCTTCTGGATGATTCCGCTTGGCCTGCTGGTGCTCTCCGTCGATCTTCCCGTGGTGCGCCGCTGGCGGCGTCAGCTCACCGTGTGGTGGCATCGCAAGCGCGGCGACGCGAAGGTGGGGGCGGCAGAAATACCTGCCGCTTCGCCGGACCCGAAGAGGTCGGATTGAGTGGCGCGGCCACCCTGGCGCGGAACCGCGCGATCGGTCGCCGCGTGCTCCTCGAATTGTGGGGCGAGGGCAGGCTCGCGCTGGCCGACGAACTCTACGCACCGAACTATATCGACCATGTCGGCACTGGGCCCGAGCCCTCGCGCGTGTCGGGGCCCGAGGGCATCAAGCAAGCGGTGACCCTGTTCCGCACTGCCTTCCCGAATCTCGCCTACACGGTCGAAGACGAGATGGCCGAGCGCGATCTCGTGCTCACCCGCTTCTCCGCGCGCGGCACCAATCTAGGGGCCTTTCTTGGCCATCCGCCGACCGGCCGCGTGGTGACCTATACCGGCTTCGACATGAACCGGATCGCCGGCGGCAGGATCGTCGAGTCCTGGGTGAGCTACGATGCGCTGGGCCTGCTCCAGCACCTCGGCCTCGTCCCGCCGGTGCCGGGGCTGTAGCCGCCAAGCACCGCATGATCCGCAAAGAAGGGGATAAACGAAGATTGGAGGCCACGCCCGGAATCGAACCGGGGTGCACGGATT
>JAWOJH010000089.1:0-3057 GCA_046481725.1 Methyloceanibacter sp.
GTCGCCCCCGAGATAGTACTCGGGAGAGATTTCCTTCAGGGGCAGGAAGCCGTGGCGCTCGGCGCCGAACTCGACGAAGGCGGCTTCGAGGCTCGGCTCGAGGCGCGTGATGCGCCCCTTGTAGATGTTCGCCTTACGCTGTTCGCGCGAGGGAATCTCGATGTCGAGGTCGTAGAGCTTCTGGCCGTCGACCACGGCCACACGCAACTCTTCTCTCTGAGTTGCGTTCACCAGCATTCTTTTCATGAATTGGAACTCGCAGATCCAGGTCGGCCATGGGCCTCCCGATGCCGGGGGCGCGCAAGCGAACGTAGGGCGGGTGCAGACACGGCGCGGCGGCCCCGGCGGGCGGGGTCGGCAGCAAGACTAAGAGGACCAAGTGCAGAATGCCGGTCATTTCGTCCGTGTCAGGCATCGCCCGCGGCCTGCTGTGCGCTCCCCACTCCTGGTCATCCGCCGAGCGGAGGCAGGTGGGGGCTTCGGCCGAGCGATGGGAAGGAACCTAATGCATGCCGGCCAGCGAAAGCTTCGCGACCGGCCCGTATCCAGCGGCCATGCACACGCCCGGGTCTTCTTCTGAGGGAGCGTGGCGCGCGGCCCGTGTCGTACTATAGCAACCGCCCGACGCCTCAGCAATCGCTAAGCCCCTGAATCCGGGAGGAGAATTTGGCTTCGACACCCGCCGGGAGCCGGCCGTCCGTGGAACTCGTCCAGATTTCGGACGACGCGGCGGGCCAGCGCCTCGATAATTTTCTGCTCGCGCGCCTCAAGGGCGTGCCCAAGTCGCATGTCTACCGCTTGCTGCGCAAGGGTGAAGTGCGTGTCAACAAGGGGCGGGCCAAGCCCGAGTACCGGCTCGAGGCCGGGGATGTCGTGCGCTTGCCCCCCGTGCGCCGGCCGGAGCCGGGCACGACCCCGCCCCGGGGGCGGGCCGCGGGCGTGCGCCTCGAGACGCAGATCCTGCACGAGGATGACCGGCTGATCGTCCTCGACAAGCCCTCGGGGATCGCGGTGCATGGCGGCAGCGGCCTGTCGCACGGCGTCATCGAGGCGCTGCGTGCGGCGCGGCCCGATGCGCCCTACCTGGAGCTGGTGCATCGTCTCGATCGCGAGACCAGCGGCTGCCTGCTGATCGCGAAGCGCCGGAGCATGTTGCGCGCGCTGCACGAGTTGTTGCGCGAAGGGCGGGTCGAGAAACGCTATCTCGCCTTGGTCAAGGGGCGCTGGGAACTCGGCCAGGTCCGCCTCGAAGATCGCCTGCGCAAGAGCATCCGCGGCGGCGAGCGGGTCGTGACAGTCGACGAGGGCGGCAAGACCGCGGCGAGCATCTTTCGCCCCGTGGAGATCGGCTCGGCCGCCTCGCTGCTCGAGGTCCGGATCATGACCGGCCGGACGCACCAGATCCGCGTGCAGGCTGCGGAGGCGGGCCATCCGCTGGCCGGCGACGAGCGCTATGGCGACCGCGAATACAACCGCAAGATGAAGGCGCTGGGCCTCGACCGGCTGTTCCTGCACGCCGCTTCGGTGGGTTGGGAGGACCCTGTCAGTGGCGAGTGGCGCGTGTTCTCGGCGCCGTTGCCGGAGGACCTGCGCGAGGTGCTCTCGCGACTGGAAACCCACCATGGCTAGCAGTACGCACCTGGTCGTGTTCGACTGGGACGGCACCCTGATGGACTCGACCGGGCAGATCGTCGCCGCGGCGACCGGGGCGATCGCCCAGCTCGGCTTGCCGGAGCGCCCCCCGGAGGCGATCCGCGACATCATCGGGCTCGGGCTGCGGGAAGCCTGGCAGCGGCTGTTCCCGGAGCTTGGGCCGGACACCTTCATGCCGTTCGTGGACGCCTACCGGGACCACTTCTTCGCCCCGGAGCTGCAAACGGCGCGGCTCTACGACAGGGCAGCGCACGTCGTCGAGGAACTTGCCGGGCGCGGCTTCGTGCTGGCGATCGCCACCGGCAAGAGCCGGCGCGGGCTCGATCGCGACCTGGCGTCCACCGGCCTCGATCGATTCATGGCGGGCTCGCGGACCGCGGACGAGACCCGCTCCAAGCCGCACCCGGACATGTTGCTCGAGCTCATGTCGGTGCTCGGGGCCGGGCCGGACGCGACCCTGATGGTCGGCGACACGGAGTGGGACCTGGAAATGGCGCGCCGCGCTGGGGTGTCCGCGGTGGCCGTCAGCTATGGCGCGCATCCTGCCGAGCGACTGCACCCGTTTGCCCCGCTGGCGTGCATCGATGCAATCGAGTCGCTCCTCGCGATACTGGAACGGCCCTAGGGCGCCGGCAACCCGAGCCGCCGCAAGGCCTGCGCCAGCCAGATCAGCGGCAGGCCGATCAGCCCGGTCGGGTCCTGGCTGTCGATGCGCTCGAACAAGCTGATCCCGAGTCCTTCTGCGCGAAAGCTGCCGGCGCAGTCGAAGGATGTTTGGATACCAAGGACCAGAGTAACTCCTGGTTCTCCAATACAGCAGGGGTAGTGGCTCTTGGTGCGGCGCCTACCGACACACAACTATATTTAATTCACAATTGTTCATATGGAAAAGTATGGTATCGGAGGTTAGGTTAGTTAGTAGTTAGTTAGTTAGTTAGTATCTGGGGCTGCTTGTTACACAGTTTGTGAATCACTTGTCACACGTGCCATGAGCAATCCCACTTAAGTATGAAAGATACAAAACGTTGACTTAAGTTTGTACCTTTATTCAAAAATGGTCAGGATATGGGTAAAATATTATGTACATTTTCGATTTGTTAGGTAGGTAGAACTTCGGTTCACCCTCATATCAGATATCAGTAGGTACTGATAGTTATCTATTATTCAGATTCTTTAGTTAGTTGATTTACTTAGTAAGTGTGATACCTCATTTATACGCGCGAAGCGCTAGCCGGAGCGAAGCGGAGGCTATCATTTTAAACTATGAGCAACTCTTCAGAGCTAGCACCTCTTTTTAACTCCATACCTCATACATACACGCGCGTAGCGCGCTAGCCGGAGCGAAGCGGAGGCTAGTGTTTTACAATTGAGGAGAGGCGATCGTCGCTCCGCGTGTTGTTCGAG
>JAWOJH010000055.1:0-3092 GCA_046481725.1 Methyloceanibacter sp.
GAAATTCCTCGGCATCGGCCTGAACTACCGCGACCATGCCGAGGAAACCGGCATGCCGATCCCGGAAGTGCCGATCGTGTTCGCCAAGGCAAGTTCCTGCGTCTCGGGTCCCTACGATCCGGTGCTGGCGCCGAAAACATTCCAGCGCATGGACTACGAGGTGGAGCTTGCGGTGGTGATCGGCACGACGGCGAAGCATCTAACGGAAGCCGATGCGCTCGGCCATGTCGCGGGCTATTGCATTTGCAACGACGTCTCCGAGCGCAGCCTGCAAAAAGGCGGTCCTGGCGAATGGATCAAGGCCAAGAGCCACGACACGTTCGGGCCGCTCGGGCCATGGCTCGTTACCAAGGACGAGATTCCCAATCCGCAAAATCTCGATCTCGCCCTCGATCTCAACGGCGAGCGCATGCAGACCGGCAACACCGCAACGATGATCTTCACCGTGGCGCATCTTGTCGCCTATATCAGCAAATTCATGACCTTGATGCCGGGCGACGTCATCACCACCGGCACCCCGCCCGGCGTCGGCATGGCGCGCAATCCGCGCGTGTTCCTCAAGCCAGGCGACGAGATCCGCGCCACCATCTCAGGCCTCGGCGAACAGCGCTGGACGGTGGTGGCTGAAGGCTAGTCTGTCCACCATGCGTGGAAGTGGTGGACGGGGCCTCTGCCCTGGCCGATGCGAAGCTCGCCGGCGTGCGCGAGCGCTTCGGTGACATAGGCCTTGGCGCGTGTCACGGCCTCACGGAGCGAAGCGCCTTTGGCCAGCTCCGCCGCGACGGCCGATGACAGGGTGCATCCCGTGCCGTGGGTGTTCTCCGTTTGCAGGCGAGCGGCCCTGAGAGGTAACTCCCCTTCCCCATCGACTAGGATGTCGACGGCCTCGGGGCCACTGGCATGACCGCCTTTGATCAACACAGCTCGCGCGCCGAGCCCGCGCAAGGCTTCGGCTTGAGCGCGCATCTCGCTCTCGTTGTTTGCCTCGCTCACCTCGAGCAGTTTCGCCGCCTCCGGCAGGTTCGGCGTGATGAGGGTCGCGCGCGGTAGGAGCACCGTGCGCAGCTTCTCGATCGCGTCCTCATCGAGCAGCACATCGCCGGACGCCGCAACCATCACCGGATCGAGCACGATTGGCACGCCGTCCAGCGCCTTCAACTGCTCGGCGACGGCCTCGATGATCTCGCTGGTCGCCAGCATGCCGATCTTGACGGCGCGGATATCGAGATCGCGCGCCACCACCCTGATCTGCCGCGCCACGAAATCCGGCGGCACGACCAGAACAGCGTCAACGCCTTGCGTGTTCTGCGCGGTCAGCGCGGTAATCGCGCTCGCGCCATAGACGCCAAGCGCGGCGAAGGTCTTGAGGTCGGCCTGGATGCCGGCGCCGCCCGAGGAATCGGAGCCGGCGATGGTAAGGGCGATCGCGGTCATGCCCGCCTCAATAGCCGCGCGCGGTGCAAAAGGCGAGCGCCGTCAGCCGATTCTGGCCAGCCCAGGAAATGTTTCGAGGATCCAGGCCGCGATCAGGGTCATGGAATCGGTGAGGAACAGAATGCCGGTGAGCACCAGCAATGCGCCGAGCAGCTTCTCGACCAGACCGAGATACTCCTTGAAGCGCTGCATGGTCTTCATAAAGGGCTTGATGGCGACGGCCGCGGCGATGAAGGGAATGCCCAGCCCAAGCGAATAGACGAGCAGCAGGCTCACGCCCTTGGAGACGGACTCCTCGCCCGCGGCGACAGCGAGGATCGCGGCCAGCACCGGCCCGATGCAGGGCGTCCAGCCGAAGGCGAAGGCCAGCCCGATGACATAGGCGCCCAACAGTCCGGCGGGACGCGCATCGGCATGATAGCGCGCCTCGCGATGCAGGAAGGGGAGATGGATCAGCCCAAGAAAATGCAGCCCGGCGATGATGATGATGACGCCGGCGATCTTGCTCAGAAGCGGCAGATTGGCGAGCAGCAACTGCCCGGCGGCAGTGGCCGTGGCGCCGAGAATGACGAAGACCGTGGTGAAGCCGAGCACGAAGGCGACCGCCGACAGCACCACGGTCGTGTAGACGTGGCTCGGGGTCTCGTCCTCGCCGGTAAGTTGATCGAAGGTGGTGCCGCCGAGGAAGCAGAGATAAGGCGGCACGAGCGGCAGCACGCAGGGGCTCAGGAAGCTCAGGAAGCCTGCGATCAGCGCGCCGATAATCGTAACGTCCATGGATTGGTCCGCCATCATTGCATTGCCGGGACAAGCTCGGCAATGACGATGAAGGTGAAATTTAGCGGCACCGCAAGACCCGAGGCATCACTTTACCGTCAAGTGGCGGTCTAAGCGGCGGCGGGTCGGGCGCGCAGGGCAGCGGCCCTGATCGCCTCGATATTCTCTTTATAGTTGCCGCCACTGAACACGGCCGCGCCCGCGACCAGCACATTGGCACCAGCTTCGGCGACGAGCGGCGCGGTTTTCTCGTTGATACCCCCATCGACCTCGAGGTGGATCGGCCGCGCGCCGATGGCCTTGCAAATCGACCTGATCTTGTCGAGCTGCGACGGAATGAAGGCCTGGCCACCGAAGCCGGGATTGACCGTCATCACCAGAACGAGATCGGCCTTGTCGAGCACATAGTCGATTGCGCTCTCCGGCGTCGATGGTGTGATCGAGACGCCGGCCTGCTTGCCGAAGCTCTTGATCAGCTGGAGCGAGCGGTCGAGATGCGGGCCGGCCTCGGCATGTACGGTGATGATATCGGCGCCCGCCTTAGCGAAGGCCTCGATGAAAGGATCGCAGGGCGCGATCATCAGATGCACGTCGAGTATCTTGTTCGTGTGGGGGCGGAGTGCTTTCACCACGTCCGGGCCGATGGTGATGTTGGGCACGAAATGGGCGTCCATCACGTCGACGTGGATCCAGTCCGCGCCGGCGGCAAGGACGGCGCGCACTTCCTCGCCGAGCTTGGCGAAGTCGGCGGAGAGAATCGACGGGGCGACGATGATGTCCTTGGCCATGGCGGAACCTGCGTCCTTCAAAGCCCTTTTAGACCACAATCCCTTTAAGCAAAATTGTCATGCCCGGGTTTATGCTGGGCATCCACGTCTTTC
>JAWOJH010000161.1:0-11878 GCA_046481725.1 Methyloceanibacter sp.
GGCGAGTTCAACCCGGAGGTCGGGCCCTGGGCCGGTGTCTTCGTCAAGGAGGCCGATCCGGTTCTCGCCATGCATCAGATCGTGTACGCCGACCACGCCGGCGCTTTCCACCGCCGGATGCTGTAGTAGAGCGTCCTCGACCTCCTGCGGGGAGATGTTGGAACCGTCGTGCACGATGATCTGCTTCTGCCGGCCGCAGAACCAGACATAGCCGTCCTCGTCGACTTTCATCACGTCGCCGGTGTCGAACCAACCGTCGCTGACCACCTCGGCGCTGGCCGTGGGGTCGTTCCAATAGCCGGGGCTGCGGCTGGGCGCTTTGACCCATAGGCGGCCCTCCTCGCCCGGGGGCACCTCGCGGCCTTCCGCATCGCGGATCGAAAACACGAAGCCGGGGCTCGGCAGGCCGATCGAGCCGAGCTTGTCGACGCCGATCGGCGGGTTGAGCGCCGCCAGGCCGATCTCGGTCATGCCGTAGCCTTCGCTCACGGAATGCCCGGTCAAGGCGATGAACTCCTTCTCCAGTTCGGCGGAGACCTTGTCGCCGCCCGAGCGGCAGAGGCGCAGCGAGCTGAAATCTGCCCCGGTCATGTCGCGTTCGCGAATGAGGTGCATGAGCGCGGTCGGCAGCATCGACAGCAAAGTCGGCCGGGTGGTGCGCAGCAGCGGGCCCATCTCGTCATGGTCGAAGGCTCTGGGGACGACGACGCGGGCGCCCGACGCCAGCGCCGAGAAGGAGAAGCCGAAACCGCCGATATGCGAGCATGACGAGCCGGGCAGCAGAATGTCGTGCGGTGAGAGCTCAAAGGCCTGGGCGGCGCTGGCGAACATCCAGCCAAGCGTGGCGTGGGTATGGGTCACGCCCTTGGCCGGGCCGGTGGAGCCCGAAGTGAAAAAGATCGCGGCGGGCGTCTCCGGACCGCATTCGGGCAGGGAGACGTTGGGGGCCGACGCCTTCAGCAGCGCCTCGAAGCTCTGACCCTCGGTCTCCTCGCCGCCATAGGTGACGACGCCGAGCGGCAGGCTGCTTGCCTTGCTCGCGGCAATGTCGGCGGCGCGCTCGGCATGGGCGAGGATGAGGCTGGCGCGGCTCACCTCCAAGGCATGGTCGATTTCGGGCGGGGTGTAGCGGTAGTTCAGCGGCGTGGTCACCAGGCCTGCCTTGAAGCAGGCGAGATAGTGGATGAACAGCGCCGTCCGGTTGGGCATCAGCGAGGCGACCCGGTCGCCCGGCTTCAGACCGAGGCCGAGATACTGCGCGGCGATCCGCGCCGAGGCCTGTTCGAGATCGGCCCAGGACCACACGCCCTCCATGGAGACCAGCGCCGCGTCGTTCGGCCGGTCGTTCAGCCCGGCATGCAACAATTTGGGAAGCTCGATCGGCGCTTCCAGCAACGGTCCGGCCTGCGGCATGGCAACTGCCCTGTATGGTTGGCGATTGGCGGGAAGAGCGGCCAAACGGCGGCTCGCTGGAAAATTGGGGGACAATTCCTAAATAATGGTGCAATTCGCGCAGCGAACAAGCACACATGAGCATGATCTTCCGCAATCTCGTCTTGCTGACCGGCTTCGGTGTGGTTCTCGCCTTTGCGGCGGGTCCGGCCGGCGCGCAGGACGCGGCGATCTGCTTCGGCACCGCGGACCGCATGGCCGAGGGCGAGCCGGTCAGCGAGGAGGAAAAGCGCGCCGGGCATGAGGCCTGTCAGCGGGCGCTGTCGGCGACCGCCAGCATCGTGCAGAAATATCACCTTCAAGAGGCGGATTTCGACATTATCGGACGGCCGCCGCCCAAGCCTAAGAACTAGACCGCGCGACGCGGGCCGGTGGGCTGGACGATGATGGCGCCGCTGTCGCCGCGAATGATCTCCTCGTCGGCGAGCTTGAAATTGTCCATCGCTACGGTGTGAAAACGGTCGAAATAGGCCTTCAGCGGCTTTTCGATCGACTTGTCGTAGTCGGGACGCGCCACATGGGTCGCGCCCTGCACCACCTTCACCACCTTGCCGTCCTTCACCACCAGCTCGCCCCCTTTGAACACGTATTCCGGGGTGGCGAACATCGCCTCTCGATTAGTATCGTCGCGATAGACGGTGATGTCGCCCGCCGCGCCCGTGCCCAGATGCCCGCGGTCCACCAGCCCCAAGCTCTTGGCGGGGCCGGCGCGGGTCAGAATGGCGATCTCGTCCAGCGTATATTCGCGGGTCAGCGTCTTGAGGATTTCGCTCTGCGCCTGCGCATCCGGATTGATCTTCTGAAGCATGTCGTCGCGGAAGCTCTTGTCCATCAAGAGCCTGATCAGATGCGGGTAGAAGAAGAACGGCGCGCCGTTCGGATGGTCGGTGGTGAGGAAGACGCGCCAGGGATCGTCGAACAGCAGGAAGGTCTCGAGCCCGATCACCCATTGCATCGCATTGACGAAGCTCTTGTCGCGATAGCGCATCGGCACCACGCCGCAACCGGCGTCGCACTCGATGTCCATGATCACCGGCTTCTTCGGATGCGCGCTCTTGGAGATGGCATACTGGCGCATCGAGTCGCCCGAGGCGGTGCAGGTCTGGCCGAACAGCACCTGGCCGACGTCGATCGAGACATTCGGCGTCTTGTTGACGAGCTCGGTGAGCCGGGCGGCGCCGGATGAGAATTTGCGGTCGCCCTCGGTGCCGTAGCTCAGGAACTGAGTGTGCGTCATGTGGATGCGCAGGCCCTCGGCGGCGCGCACCGTGGCAAGCGTCGATTCGATATTACCGGGAACGCCGAGATTGCAGCCGTGGATATGCAGCGGGTGGGTGACGCCGAGCTCCTCGAGCGCGCGGGCGAGCGTCAGCACGATCTGGCGCGGCGTGACCTTGTAATAGACATGCTCCTCGTCGAGATCGAGCTTGCGCTGATTGAACTTGAAGGCGCTGATGCCGCCCGGATTGACCACCTTGAGCGCGATGGCCTGGGCGGCATGCATGGTCCAGGCGACGTAATCCTTGATCGCCTCGAAATCCTCCTTGGCCGCAAGCTGGCGCAGGAAAAAATCGTCGGAGCCGAGCATGGCGAACGCGCCTTTGTCGACCATCGGCGTGTCGCCCATCTCCATATGCGCCTGGCGGGCGTTGGCGGGCAGCATGGCCGGCTCGAAACAGGCGGTGTAGCCCATCTCAGCATAGCGATAGCCGGTGACGTGGGTCGAGGGCACCGAACGGCCGGAGCCGGCGCGGGTCAACTCGGTGCGGGTAACCGGATCGCCTATATGGTCCTCGGGCAGCAAGGTGCGGGCGATGGTCATCTTGCCGCCGCCGATATGGGTGTGCGGATCGATGGCTCCTGCCATCACCACCCGGCCCTTCACGTCATAGGTGGCGTCCGGCTTGGCGCCCGGCTTGGCCGCGACGATCTTGCCGTCCTCGACATAGATGTCGCGCACCTCGCCGCTGACCTTGTTGGCCGGGTCGTAGACTTTGCCGCCGGCGAGCTTGATGAGCATGGATCGGGTCTCCCGGCCTAAAGCGCGGCTTCGATGGCCGAAAGCACATCGGCCGCGGGCGGAAGCTCCGCCCGGCCGAGGTTCTTGAGCGGCAAGGATACGACATTGTCGACGCGCACCAGGCGACCGGCATGGTCGAGACCCGGGGTCCCGACGGGGATGAAGACCGACGGCGGGGTCTTGAGCGCGAGCCCCGGCGTGCCCAGCACGACGGTCGGCACCTTGGTGGCCGGCGGCACGAAATCGGGCGAGATCGATGCGATCCAGACCAGCAGATCACCTTCCCCCTCCTTCAGCATGCGGGCGATGTTCCAGCGATAGGGATCGTAGTCCGGCGCATAGCTCGCATAGCTGATGCGCAAGGGATAGCCGCTCTGCCAGCCGCAGACGGCGGCGGCGGTGATTGCGCCCTCGGCGCCGCCGAGCGAGAGCCCGGCAAAGCGTGTGGTGAGGTTAAGGTCCTTGACCAGTCCGGTGAACTGTTCGACGGCAAGCTCGGCGAAGGGGAAGTTCAGCGCCGGCGGCGCCCAGACCACGACGCCATATTTGGCGTTGCGGCAGCGTTCGGCCAGTGCGTCGATCTCTTTGAGGGTCACGCCCAGGGTCTTGGGCGGCTTCACGCGGAAGCCGCGCAGCCGCGCCCGGAGCAGCGCCACGACGTCGCCCGCCCGCTCGTCGGGACAGGCGAGGCCGATCACCTCGCCGATGCGCGAGCCCTTGGCGCCGGACCGGTCCAGGCCCTTGCCGATGAACACCACGGTGCGCTTCGGCGCGGTGACATGGAACATCGAGTCCGGCGGCGAGACGATGCGCTCGAAGAACCGGGGATGCAGCGTGTGAATGTCGCTGCCGGCGATGATGAAGAGATCGGCGCGGTTGCGCGTCTCGGTCAGGGTCGACATGATCCAGCCGGTCGACTGCATGATCTTTAAGTTGCGGTACTGCGCCTCGCTGAAGGCGTGGTCGACGATGCCGCCGGTGCGGTCGGCAATCGCCAGCACCGCACGCATGCCTTCGACGTCAGTGGCGAGACCGCCGAACATCGGCAGCCTGGCGTTATCGATCAGCTTGGCGGCCTGATCGATCGCCGCGTCGAGGGAAACATCCTTGCCGCCGGCTTGCGGGCTTGCCTGAGGCAGCTTGCGTTCGAAGCCCGCGATCGACCGTTTGCAGCCGTTGTTGATCACTTTGAGGCCCTTCGCGGTGCGCTCCACCACCAGGTCGTCGGGCAGGGTCCCGCAGAAGGGATTGGTGACGTTTTCGAACAATTCTGAGGCTCCGCGCTCGCCTTTCGACTTGCGCGCCGTGGTTTCCGGCATCTCGGGCGGTCTCCCCAAAGGCGGGGCAAGTAAGCATGGGATGGGCGGCGTGACAACTCGCCCGGGGCACAATTCACGGCCTCGTGGCGCAATTTCCGGGGCTTGGGCCCGGTCTGGCCAATTGCCGCAGACCCAAGGCTGCGCCATAAAGGCATGCCATGGCATCGCGATCTTCCGGTCCCGTCGCGCGCTTGCGCATCATCCTCGGCGATGCCATCGCCGTGGGGCCGGGCAAGGCCGACCTGTTGGAAGGCATCCGCGACACCGGCTCGATCGCCGCCGCCGGCCGGCGCATGGGCATGAGCTATAAGCGCGCCTGGCTGCTGGTCGAGACGATGAATGCCTGCTTCACCAAGCCGGTCGTCGAGGCGGTCAAGGGCGGCAAGGCAGGCGGCGGGGCGCGGCTGACGTCGCTGGGTGAAGACGTGCTGGCGCGCTACCGGCGCATGCAACAGGCCTCCGACCGGGCCATCTCCGCCGATCTCGCGGCGTTGCAGCGGGCGATGCGCAAGCGCCCCAAGTAGCCCGCAACCGGTCCGACCGATATTTCCGATTGACTATATCGGCCGGTCTGCGTCAGGCTCGATATGGTCGTTCGGCTATATCGGTGGTGGGCGATGAAGCATAGATTGCCGGGCCTTGCGGTTCTCGTCGCTTGCATGCTGCTGCTGGCAACGCCCGCTTCACGCGCGCAAGACGTGCCGGTGGTCGCCGCGGCCGCAGATCTGCAATTCGCGCTGACCGAGGTTGCCGAAGCCTTCGCCAAGCAGACGGGCCGCAAAGTGAAACTCACCTTCGGCTCTTCGGGCAATCTCGCGCGGCAAATTCAGCAAGGCGCGCCGTTTCAACTGTTCCTCTCGGCCGACGAGCAGTTCGTGTTCGATCTCGCGGCGAAGGGGCTGACTTTGGACGATGGTGCGCTCTACGCCATCGGCCGCATTGTCATCCTGGCGCCGCACGGGTCGCCGCTCGTGGCCGATGGCGATCTTGCCGGCCTCAGGGCGGCGCTCGCCAACGGCACAATAAAGCGGTTCGCCATCGCCAACCCCGAGCACGCGCCTTACGGCCAGCACGCGGAAGAGGCGCTGCGTCGGGCCGGCTTGTGGGACGCGCTCAAGGATCGGCTGGTTCTGGGCGAGAATGTCTCGCAGGCCGCACAATTTGCCACATCGGGCGGCGCGCAAGGCGGCATCATCGCCTATTCGCTGGCGCTGGCGCCCGAGGTCGCCAAGCTCGGCAGCTTCGCCCTGATCCCGCAGGAATGGCACGAGCCGTTGCGCCAGCGCATGACGCTGACCAAAGGTGCCCGCGAGACCGCCCAGACCTTTTACGGCTTCATGCAGGAGCCGTCGGCCCGCGGCATCATGCGTCGCTACGGCTTCCTGCTCCCCGGCGAAACCTCCTGAGGCGGGCGCGATGGACTGGGAGGCACTATGGCTGTCGCTTCGGCTTGGGGGGCTGACGGTCCTGCTGCTGATCCCGCTGGCGATCGTCCTGGGCCGCTTTCTCGCGATCAGATCGTTTCGCGGCAAAACCATCTTGGAGGCCGCGGTGGCTCTGCCGCTGGTGCTGCCGCCGACCGTGCTCGGCTTCTACCTGCTGCTGGCGTTCGGCTCGGGCACCTGGGTCGGCCAGACTTACGAGAGGCTGTTCGGCCACACGCTCGTCTTTACTTTCGAGGGCCTCCTCGCAGCCTCCATCATCGTCAACATCCCCTTCGCGGTGCAGCCGGTACAGCGCGCCTTCGAGGCGATCGCGCCGGACCTGCGCGACGCCGCCGCGACATGCGGCCTGTCCTGGTGGCGTAGTCTGCGCCGTATCGAACTGCCGCTCGCCTGGCCGGGCATCCTCACCGGCATGGTGCTGACCTTCGCGCATACGCTTGGAGAATTCGGCGTGGTGCTGATGGTCGGCGGCAGCATTCCCGGCGAAACCAAGACCATCGCGATCGCCATCTATGACCGGGTGCAGGCCTTCGACGATGCGGCCGCGAGCCGGATGGCGGCATTGCTACTGCTGATCTCGCTCGCCGCCATCGCTCTCACCTTCGCCCTCAGCAACCGGATCGGGCGGCGCTATGGCTGAGATCGCCCTTTCCCGCCATGCCGTGCTTTCGGTCGGCTTGCACCAGCAAGGGCCGATCCCGCTCGATGCCACCTTCTCGGTGGCGCCGGGTGAGATTCTCGCCCTGGTGGGCCCGTCCGGCAGCGGCAAGTCGACCACGCTCCGCTCGATTGCCGGCCTCTATGCACCGGCGGGCGGGCGCATTGTCTGCAACGGCTCGGTCTGGCTCGACCGCGATGCCGGCATCGATGTTCCGGCGCGCGCGCGGCGGGTGGGCATGGTGTTCCAATCCTTCGCGCTGTTCCCGCACCTGACGGCGGCGGAGAATGTGATCGAAGCGCTGGGCGATCTGCCCGCGAAGGCGCGGGCTGACCGGGCGCGGGCGCTGCTCGCTCGGGTACATCTCGAGCGGCTCGAGGATCGCCGCCCGGCGGAGCTTTCCGGCGGCGAGCAGCAGCGGGTCGCCGTGGCCCGGGCGCTGGCACGGCGTCCCGAGGTGCTGTTGCTGGACGAACCGTTCTCCGCCGTGGACCGGCTCACACGCCGGCGTTTGCGCAACGAGCTGGCCGAACTTCGCCGCGAGCTACCGATGCCGGTGATCCTGGTGACGCACGATCTCGGCGACGTGAAGCGGCTCGCCGACCGCATCTGCGTGCTCAGCCACGGACGCATCCTGCAATCCGGACCGGTCGAGCAGGTCATGGCCCGGCCGGCCAGCACCGAAATCGCCGAATTGCTCGATTTGGCAGACGACCCGGAGATTACCCGGCCGTCCCTGCGGAGCGCCTAGAAGTTCTGCTTGAGGCCCACCTGGATCAGGCGCGGCGCACCCGGCAGGGTGCCGCGCGTCCGGTCGACCACATATTGCTCGTCGAACAGGTTCTTCACCGTGAAGTAGACATCGGTGTTGGTGCGCTCGAAGTTGTAGGTCGTGGCGAAGTTGAAGATGGCATAGCTCGGGATCTCGCCGAACATGCCGGACAGGGCGTTGACGCTGTCCGGGCCGTCGGGATGCTGGCGCCCGTTCTTCAGATTCATAAAGTCGCCGAACTGGCTGCTGACATAGACCATCTCGAGATTGATGTCCCAGTTCTTGGTGGCGTAGCCTATGCGCGGGGTAATGAGATATTCCGGCGCGTAGGGCTGGCGCAGGCCGGCAGTATCCCCCTGTAGCGGCAGGCCGGTGGTAACGGACACGAAGGGCGAGAGCTGCTCCGCGACCGGGATCCAGGTGAAGGCGACTTGGCTGTAGAGGCTCCAGGGCTTGTTGTACATCCGGCCCGAATCGAAGCGCAGCAGCACCTCCAAGCCCTCGAACAAGGCCTCGCCTTGCGCCAACGGGTTGTCGCCGCCGGCGATGGAGCCGACGGCGATCAGGTTGGAAAAGTCGTTGCGGAAATAGGTCGTATCGAGATTCAAGCCGCGGACGAGTTCGCTGCGGAAGCCGATTTCGAGATTGGTCGATTCCTCGGGATCGACCTCGACCGAGCCGCCGGCATTGGTGATCGAGTCCTCGACCCGCGGCGGGGCGAAGCCTTCATGCACGCCGGCGAAGAAGCTGATGTTCTTGAAATCGTAGCCGACACTGACCCCCGGAATGAAGGCGTAAACATTCTCCTTGCCGGTGCAAGGCGGGTTGAGGCAGCCGCCAACCGGCAGCTTGTTGCGCCGGGTATATTCGATGTCCTCATAGCGGAAGCCGGGCGTCACGCTGAACCGACCGAACTGCACCCGGTCCTGCATGAAATATGACAGGGCGAAGGCCTCGCGCTCGTTGAGTTCGGTGATCGTGCTGCCGCCGGTGACGAATAGCTCGTTCTCCTGCTTCCGATCCTGAAACTCCTGATGCACCCGGAAGCCGGCCTTGAACTGATTGCCGAGATTGTTGGTCAGGCCGTGCTCGACCGTCAGCCGCTCGTCCAGGCCATAGAGGTGGTAGTCGCGCAGGCGACCCTGGATCGAGTTGCACTCGTCGGGATCGACGCGATGGCCGTGCAGGCGCAGGTCGCGGAACGCGCTGCCGCACTGGCCGTCGGTGGTGCGACTCGATTGCCGCCACCAGTCGCGCGAGAAGCTGTTGTAGTAGAGGCTGGACCGGAGATTGATATTCGGATTGATGTCCCAGGCATTCACCAGCGAGGCGCCATAGCGCTCGGTGTCGAACATATCGTTCTTGAAGGGATTGTAGCGGAGACCGAAGTTCCGCCGCTCGGCGTCGGTGATGCCGGAATAGGTGACCTGAGAATCCTCGGTGAAATAGCTGAGCTTGGCGATCCACGCCGAGTTGGCGCTGGCCATGGCGATGCCCTTGACGCCGAGATCGGTGACCTCGTGATGCGTATTCTGGCGGACGCCGTCGCCCTGCTTGTGCACCACGTCGACCAGGCCGGCGAGATTCCCGTACCAGCCGCCGTAGAAGGCCTGGCCGTTGAAATAATCGCGATTGCCGCCCGTCGCGGCGACGAAGCCGCCGGGCTTGGCCGGCGGATTGGGCGTCACATAGTTGATCGTGCCGGAGATGGTCTGCGGACCGTAGAGCAGCATGTCGGCGCCCTTGATGACGTCGATGCGCTCATAGCGATCCATCAGCGGGTGGAAATAGCTCGCGTTTTCGCCATAGGGGGCGTAGCCGAGAAACAGGCCGTCCTCGAGCAGCAGCACCTTGGTGGAGCGGGTCGGGTTCATGCCGCGAATGCCGATATTGGGCCGGAGGCCGAAGCCGTCCTCGTCGCGCACATTGACGCCGGTGACCTTGCGTAGAGCCTCGTTGGTGTTGAGTACGTGGCCGGTGTAGAGCTCGGCGCCGGTGACGATCTGCCCCGAGCCGTCGAGCTGCCATTCGCCGCGCGGGCCCGGCGGGATGATGTCGCCCACCATGACAATGCCGGGAATGGCGCTTGCCTTGGGGAACTCCTCGGCTTCCGCTTCGGTGGCCGCCACCGGAGGCCCGGCAGGCGCCTGCTGCGCTTGCGCTGTGGCGGCCGGCCTGGCTGGGCGCTGCTTCTTGGCGACAGTCACGGGATATTTGGTCGGCTTCGGCGCGGTGACGGTGACCTCGACCGGAGGCAGTTCGTACGCCTCGCCTTCTTGCGAACGCACTTCGTCGAAGGGCAAGAAGGCCAGCATCAAGCCGAGGGCGGGCGTCCGCCGCCAATAGCCTGGGTTAACTCGATCCTTGGCGCGCCGCGACATATGCGGCGCAGCCGCCCCCGTTCCCTTCTGCATTACGCCCCCCGACGTGTTGATACGAGACTGGTTATTGGGGCGAGCTTAGGGGGCGCCTAGCGCATGCAACTAATGCAAAGTTTGAAAGAAAATAGATGAGCCAAATTCATGCTGGGCGGGCAGTTCCGGCGGCTAACGCGCGGCGGATTGCGCGTCCCAAGCCTCGATGGCGCCGGTGAGCATGGCGTGAAAGGCGCCGTCGGTGGTCTTTTCGGCGATGCCCTGGCCAAATTTCGGCGCCAGGGTACGGCAGGGCGACTTCTTGGAGAAGGCGACGAACATTTCTGCGGAGAGCAACGCCGGCTCGAGCGGCACGACTTTGTCCTTGATCCCCTGCACGGCCGCCTCAGCCGTGCCCGGATAATAACCGGCGATCAGATAGTCGGCCTTGCCGTCCAGCAGGTCCTTGAAGGCGTCGTCGATGCCATCGGCGCGGGCCACGTCGAGCTTGTCCTTGATGAAGGCATCAAACTCGTTGCCGTAGCTCTCGCCCTCGTTGGTGACGCCCTTCTTGCCGATCAGGTCGTCCCGGCCGGTGAAGGCAAACTCCTTGCCCTTGGCCACGAACACGACGACGGGATCGAAGACGAAGGCGGGTTCGACATAGTCGAGATAGTTCGCCCGCTCGTCATTGTAATAGATGCCGAAGATCATGTCGGCCTTGCCGTCGCGCGCGGCCGTCTGGGCATCGGCCCAAGTCCCCATATAGTTCGACTCGAGCGGAATCTTGAGATCCTTGGCAATGGCCTCGACCAGCATCGGCGCGGCGCCGGCGATGTTGTCGCCCTGCTTGAACGCGATCACCGGATATTCGGGGTGTCCGGTCGCGACGATCTTGGCGCACTCCTCCGCGGCAAAGGCGGCATGGCCGTAAAGCGCGAAGGCGGCGGCGAAGCTCAAGCTGAGAATCTTGCTCATGATCTGAGGGTTCCTGTAACGGCCAAGGTCGAGATCCATTTTCGTGGCGGCGGCTATTGGGTCTTCGCCGGTTCGGTCCGCCCTTTCGCCTGCGCCTTGACGCGATCCACTTCGGCCTGGGAAACTTTTCCGGCCTTCACCAGCGCGTGCACGCAAGCCGGCGACAGGCCCGGGCCAGCCTTCTTCATGCACAGATTGAGCGCTGCGGATTGCAGTCCGTAGTCGCCGCAGAACTTCTTGTAGTCGTTGACGCAGTTGTTCTGCATGTCCTTGGTGATGGTCCCGGCCTGTGCCCAGGCCGAAGACGCGGCCGGGGCCAGAAAACACGGAAACAGAAGAACGGTAAGCAGCCCGGCGCGATTGCGCGTCATCACGGGATCCCTCTTCGATTTGCTGCTGGCTTTTAGCACGCTTCCACCCGCGCTTCATGCACAATAAACGGCCGATTTGCGGAGATTTGCGACCCAATGCTCACGATGGCAGGCCGAACTCGGGGAACGGAATGAAATCGACCAGATCGCCCGATTTGACCTCGGTCACTGCCTCGGCGACCTCGATCAGCCCGTCGGCTTCGCGCAAGGAAGAGATCAGCCCCGAACCGTCACGCGGAAACTTGACTGCTTGCAGCCTGCCTGAACCATCTTGGGTCAGCCTAGCTCGCCAGAATTCCCGCCGGCCCGGCTTCTTCGCTTGGGAGAAGCCCGCCGCCACCGGAAACCGGCGCGGTTCGGGCCAATGCCCTCCCGCCAGCCGGGCGAGTACGGGCCGCACATAGATCAAAAAGCAGACGAACACGGCGACCGGATTGCCGGGCAGTCCCAACACCACGCAATCGCCAATCTGGCCGAAGCTCATCGGCCGCCCGGGCTTGATGGCGATC
>JAWOJH010000170.1:0-30449 GCA_046481725.1 Methyloceanibacter sp.
GTGGGCAGGTTACGCCGCTGCAAGCTCGTTCAATGCCTTGAGGTAACCCAATGCCGATCGCCCGCGACGCACTGCTCTTGCGCATTTTCATCGGCGAAGACGACAAAGCCAATGGTGGCCCGCTCTACGAGGCGATCGTGCTGAAGGCCCGTGAGATGGGGCTGGCCGGCGCCACGGTGCTGCGCGGCCCGATGGGTTTCGGCCATTCCAGCGTGCTGCACACGACCAAGATACTCCGCCTGTCGCAAGACCTGCCGCTCATCATCGAGATCGTCGACAATGCCGACAAGATCGAGGCGCTGATCGCGGCCATCGAGCCGATCATGGGCAGCGCCCTCGTTACCACCGAAAAGGTCAAGGTGATCCGCTACGGGCAAGGCGGTCCTTGCGATAGCTAATCCTCGTTACGCGCCTTGCGCAGCTCGGCGAAGCGCTTGAGCCGCTCTTTCAGTTCGGCCTCGTACCCGTAGGCGGTCGGCGCGTAGAACAGCTGCCGCTCCATCTCCTCGGGGAAGTAGTTCTGGCCGGAGAACGCCTCGTCTTGGTCGTGGTCGTAGGCGTAGCCTCGGCCATAGCCTTCCTGCTTCATCAGCTTGGTCGGCGCGTTGAGGATATGCTTCGGCGGCAGCAGCGAGCCGCTCTCCTCGGCCGCGCGCTTCGCCTGGCCGAAGGCGACATAGCCAGAATTCGATTTCGGCGCGACCGCGAGATAGATGGTGGCCTGCGCCAGCGCCAGTTCGCCTTCGGGGCTGCCGAGGAAATCGTAAGTGTCCTTCGCGGCGATCGCCTGCACCAGCGCATTCGGGTCGGCGAGCCCGATATCCTCCACCGCCATGCGCACCAGCCGCCGCGCGAGATAGAGCGGATCTTCGCCGCCGGCCAGCATGCGGGCGAGCCAGTAGAGCGCGGCGTCGGGGTCCGAGCCGCGCACCGATTTGTGCAGCGCGCTGATCAGATTGTAGTGGCCGTCTTGGCCCTTGTCGTAGAGCGGCGCCCGGCGCTGCACCAGCTTGACCAGCGCCTCGCGGTCGAGCGCCGTCTTGACGCCGGCCGGAACCGCCAGCAACACGTCCTCGGCGAGGTTGATGGCGCCGCGGCCGTCGCCGTCGGCCATGCTGATCAGCGCCTCCCGCGCATCGCCGGTTAGCGGCAGCTTGCGCTTCGCATGCGCCTCGGCGCGTTCGAGCAGGGCCTCGACCGCCGCATCGTCGAGCCGGCGGAAAGTGAGAACGCTCGCCCGCGACAGCAGCGCCGAGTTCAGCTCGAAAGAGGGATTCTCGGTGGTGGCGCCCACCAGAACGATGGTGCCGTCCTCCATATGCGGCAGGAAGGCGTCCTGCTGCGAGCGGTTGAAGCGGTGGATCTCGTCGACGAAGAGCAGCGTGCCGCGCCCCTCTGTGCGCCGCGCCTTGGCCGCCTCGAACACCTTGCGCAAATCCGCCACGCCCGAATGGATCGCCGAGATCTGCTCGAAATGGAGATCGATCACCTCGGCCAGCAGCCGCGCTACCGTGGTTTTGCCGGTGCCCGGCGGTCCCCAGAAGATCACCGAGGAGAGCCGCCCGGCCGTGACCATGCGCGCGAGGATGCCCTGCTCGCCGAGCAGGTGAGCCTGCCCGATCACTTCGTCGAGCGAGGCCGGCCGCAGCCGGTCGGCGAGCGGCCGCGGCGCGCTGTCGGCAAGTCCCGCAGCTTCGAACAGGGTGGCTGCGGCTTTTTTCATGGCTTCAGCCCTGGATGGCGAGGTTGAACACTTTGCCGCCGCGTTCGACCGACAGCCGCCAGCCTGCGCCGCCGACGGCAAGCACCGTCACCAGTTGCCGCACCGAAACGACTTTCTCGTTATTGACCGCAACCACGATATCGCCCCGTCTGACGCCGAGACGAGCCGCCGGGGTCCGCTGCTCAACCTCGAGCACCACCACCCCTTCGCGCGTATCGTCGTCCAGGCCGACCTCCTGCGCCACGGCCGGCGAGAGATTGGCGACCTGGACGCCGGTCAGCGGGTGGCGGCCCTCGAGAACGCGCATGTCTCGCGGCGGATCCTCGACCGGCGCCACCAGCGTGATCGTGGTCTTGACCTTTTCGCCCTGGCGCATCACGCCGAGTTCGGCCGCGCCGCCGATGCCCTTGGTGACGAACCGGTAGCGGAAGGCCGCCGAATTCTGCACCGGCTTGTCGTCGACGCTGATCACGACGTCCCCGGCCCGCAATCCGGCCCGCGCGGCCGGACCGTTGCCATGCACCTTTGCGATCAGCGCGCCCGACGGCGTCTCCAGTCCGAGCGAGTCGGCGATGTCCGGCGTGATGTTCTGCAACGAGGCGCCGAACCAGGGCCGCTGCACGGTTCCGCCCTGCAATGCAGACTGAACTACCAGCCGCACCATGTTGGAAGGAATCGCAAAACCGATTCCATGCGAGCCGCCGCTCTTGGTGAAGATCGCGGTGTTGATGCCGACCAGCTCGCCGGACATGTCGACCAAAGCGCCACCCGAATTGCCGGGATTGATGGCGGCGTCGGTCTGGATGAAGAACTGATAGTCGGAAATGCCGACCTGCGTGCGCGCCAGCGCCGAGACGATGCCGCTCGTCACCGTCTGGCCGACGCCGAACGGATCGCCGATGGCGAGCACCAAGTCACCGACTTCGAGACCGTCGGAATCCGCAAAGGCGATCGAGGGAAACTCCACATCGTCCGACTCCAGCCTGAGCACGGCGAGGTCGGTCTTGTCGTCCTGGAGGATCAGTTCGGCCGGGAATTCGCGCCCGTCGGCCAGGACCACGGTGATCTGCGCTTCCCCGCTTCCCTTGATCACGTGATTGTTGGTCACCACCACGCCGTCGCCCGAGACCAGGACACCGGAGCCGAGCGAGTTCTGGATGCGCTCGCGCGGGACGCCGAAGCGCTCCCCGAACAGCCGGCCGAAAAACGGGTCATTGAAGAAGGGCGAGACCATCTGCTCGACCCGATGCCGGACATAGACGTTGACCACGGCCGGTGCCGCCCGCTTCACCACCGGCGCGAAGGATTGCTTCATCGCCGCGGCGCTCTCGGGCACCACGCGCTCCTGGGCCGCCGGGTCCGCCCAGGGCAAGGCGAGCAGAGCCACCGCGCTGAGCAGCCACGCCGTTACGGTCTTCCAGGAAGGCAGCACAGAAAGCATCATAGCCGGTCCAATGTCCCCCAGCGAGAAACGAGCCGCTTCGATACACGAAATCGCCGCCGCCGGTATCGCAAAGAAAACTGGCCTTCTTGCGGCCGGATTCAAAGGGGATGTCCGCCTGCCCGCCTTCCACTAAAATGCGCGCGCTGGCGGGCTCGCCAGTCATAATCATATAAAACGTGGAGAGAAACGCATGCGCATTTTCAAGCTGACCTTGCTCGCCTTGGCGGCTCTGTTCGCATTCAGCGCCGTCGCCGAAGCTGTCGAGGTCAAGAAGCGGCGGGAGGCCCCCGGAACGCCGGCGGCGATCTGGGAGGTGGTTGGCGATTTCTGCGCCATCAAGAACTGGCATCCCGCGGTGGCCCAATGCGACGAGATTACCGAGGGCGACGACGTGTTTCGCATCCTGACACTTAAGGACGGCGGCAAGATCAAGGAACTCCTCACCGACAAGGGCGATACCAGCTACAGCTACGAGATCATCGAGAGCCCGCTCCCAGTCAAGAACTACAAGGCGACGCTCAAGATCGGCAAAGTCGATGAGCCAGAGCGCATCGAGATCCTCTGGACCGCCGAATTCGATGCCAATGGCGTGAGCGACGACGAAGCCAAGACGATCATCGCCGGCATTTTCGAAGACGGGGTTAAGGCCATCAAGAAGGCGGCTCTCGACCTTTCGCCGCAGGAAGACGGCGACGACGATTAGGCCGCGCTGCGCAGGACTTGGCGCCCGCCGGATGACACTCCATGCCCGGCCTTGTGCCGGGCATGGCGCTTTAGTTTAATGGTGAGTTCCCCGCAGAGAGACACCATGACCCAGAACTTCCATACGATCGTGATAGGCGGAGGGTGCCTCGGATGCGCGTCCGCGATCTCAGTTCGTCGGCGCTTGCAACGGCTGCCTGACACCGCTGGGGCCAAGGTTTGCCTTCTCGAAAAGCGCGTTATCGGCTCAGGACTATCGGCCCGGCATTCAGGTATCGTGCGCGCGGCCAACGCCGTTCCAGAGGCCGCCAGACTTGCAAAAATCGCGACCGCGCAGTGGCGTGAGTTGGATAAGTTGTGGGGCGTACCGGCATCATTTGATGCTTGTGGAGCGATCTGGATCGCCAAGGACAATGGTCAAACCGGCAACGCGAAGTGGGATTCCCTTGAGCGGCAGATGCAGGAAACCAGCGTCGAATTCCAGCAGATCAGTGCTTCAGCCGCTCGCGCGGCACTGCCGGACTTTGTCAATCTGTATGATGGCGAGGTCTACTACCTGGAGCCAGGAGCCTTGCAGTTCGACCCCTCGATGGTGCGCAATCTTCTCTACCAGGGGCTTGATACCAACCAAGTGGAGGTCCGGGAGAAAACCGAGGTTACAGCGTTCGAACGAGGAAAGGACGGCTCTATCTCGGCGGTGCTGACGGAAGATGGAGAGCGTCTAGAATGTCAGCACGTAATAAATGCCGCAGGTCCGTGGAGTCCTACCATCTTTGCGGGGCTTGGCCTTTCAATTCCCGTAAGCGTCGAGCCAGTACATGTGGTCAACTGGCTCACAAGCAATCGGGAAATCAAAGAAACCTTTCCTATCGTAGCGGACTATATCAACCTGGCCTATTTTCGGCTCTGGCGCGACAACGAGATCCACATGCACCAGCCCCGCAAGCGTGCAATACGCGAGACTGCGCGGGCGTTCGCCGAGAATCCCTTGACCATAATCGGTGCCGATTTCATTAGCGACCCGACGAACCAGGGACTGGGGTACACGCAGATTAAAGTGTACGAGGAGATTGCGCGGCGCCGCTTCAAGAGTATCGACAAGACCGTATACGGTTCGGGCTATCGCTCTTATTTCGATATTACTCCCGACCTCAAATTCATTCTCGGACCGGATCATCGCATACCCAATCTGGTCCACTGTCTTGGGGCTGGGCAGGCGTTCAAATACACACCCGTCTTTGGAGAAATTATCGCCGACTTTGTAACCGGCGGAACCGAGTATGCGAAGCTCGCTGCCGATTTTTCGATCTCTCGCTTCGACGAACAGTATATGGCGAATTTTTGGGAACGTGTCGCAGGCGGCGACAACACACTCCAAGCTGAGACCGCGTCTCTCTAACTTTGCTCGCTAGTATCGATTGTCTCATGCGCCGAAGCCTCGGCCTGTGACGGTATGATGACCGGTCGTTACTGGATAATATAAAGCCGCGCCGCGGCTTGAAGGATCGGTCCAACAGTTCCACCGGCGTCAGACAAATCTAACAGGGCCTGCGAAGGGTGCTGATCTGAAGCGTTCAGGCTGCAAGCTGACGCCATTCCGCGAGTGCGGCAGCGCGGTTCTTTTTGAAGATGTCGCGGCGGTTGAGGTGGCGGTCAAAGTTGAAGTGGTTGTGGATTGATGCGTGGGTGGCGGCGAACTTTTGGAGAGTTTTCATGTCTCTGAACTTTGCCATCGCTCGTTCTCGTCGTCTGAACGGCTGGTGGGAATTCTCAGCCCGATTGTTGAGCCATCGACCAACCTCCTGATCGGTAGCATTGCCGATGACTCTCATCGCTGATCGGTACGAGCGAAGCCGGTCGGTTACAATTGATCGCGGTCGGCCGTAACGCTTCATCGCACGCGTCAGGAATTTCAACGCAGCCCTACGATCCCGGCGCTTCGTTGCAAAGACCTCGAGCACCTCGCCTTCGTGATCTACCGCTCGCCAGAGGTAATGTGTCTCGCCATTGATCCTGACGAAGACCTCATCCAGGTGCCAGCGCCAGTGCGAATACGATCGAGCCTGAATGCGATGTTTTCTAATCTCGTTGGCGAACATCGGACCGAAACGGTTCCACCAGAACCGCACCGTCTCGTGACAGATGTCGATGCCCAGCTCGAACAAAATATCCTCGACCTGTCGCAGCGACAGCGGATAGCGGAGATACATCATCACCGTGAGGCGGATCACCTCGGGCGAACTGTTGAAATATCGGAAGGGATTGCGCATCACCGGAGGCTAGGGATGTTCCCGGCCCGGCTCAAGCCGATTTGCTCTGACAATGCCGTTCAAATACCTTCAGGAGCAGCTCGAGAAGGACGGGTTCCATATCGGCTTGCCCACGGGCAACTAGGCCAGGGAAGGCGGCCCAGCGATGGGCCGCCTTTTCCATGCCGACGATCTCCTCAAGGGCCGCGAAGTACGAGGCCATTCAATAAGCATCGGGAGGCCTGAGCCTATGTCCCATCTCGCCTCGACCATCATTCAGCGCATCTTCCTGGCGTTGATTGCAGCGCTGGCGGCAGTGCTTGCCACAAACGCGGTAGCCGCCGATCCGCTGCCGTCGTGGAACGAGGGTGCGGCGAAGCAGTCCATCACCGATTTTGTGATGCGGGTGACGGAGGAGGGCGGCCCGGATTTTGTCGCGCCGGAAGACCGCATCGCCACGTTCGACAATGACGGCACGCTGTGGGTCGAGCAGCCGATGTACACCCAGTTCATGTTCGCCATCGACGAGGTGAAGAAACAGGCCAACACGCATCCCGAATGGAAGGATAAGGAGCCGTTCAAATCGGTGCTGGCGGGCGACATGAAGGCAGTCGCCACGATGGGCGAGAAGGGCATGCTGGAGATCGTCGCGGCCACGCATTCCGGCATGACCACCGCGGATTTCGCCGACACCGTCGATCAATGGCTGGCGGTCGCGAAGCACCCGCGCTTCAAGGTGCTGTATACCGACCTCGTCTACCAGCCGATGCTCGAGCTGCTCGCCTATCTCCGCGCGAATGACTTCAACGTGTTCATCGTCTCGGGCGGGGGCGTCGAGTTCATGCGTGGCTTCACCAGGAAGACCTATGGCGTGCCGCCATGGCAGGTGGTGGGCTCATCGGGAGTCACAAAATATGGGATGTGGGACGCAAGCCCGATTTTGACAAAGGAGCCCAAGGTCTTCTTCGTCGATGACGGCCCCGGTAAGCCGGTGGGCATCAATCATTTCATCGGCGCGCAGCCGATCTTCGCCTTCGGCAATTCCGACGGCGACAAGGAAATGCTGGAATGGACCGCCGCCTGCAAGCGGCTCTGCTTCATGGGGCTGGTGCACCACACGGACGCCGAGCGGGAATACGCCTATGACCGCGACTCCAGCGTCGGCAGGCTTGACAAGGCGCTGGACGAGGCGCAGGCGAGAGGTTGGACTGTGGTCGACATGAAAAACGACTGGAAGGTCATTTTCAACCCTGAGAAGGTCCGCATGCAGTGAGGACAAGCAAGGCGGAAAGCCTTGAATGAGGTGCGAAATGCGTTTTTCACGATCGGTGTTGATGGTCTTTGCGTTGTTACTCGGCGCTCATGGAGCGTGGGCTCAGGATGCGAGCCCAAGTCCCGCCGGAGCGCCATCCCAGCAAATGCTCGATGCCGCGCAGCTCGATCAGCTCGTGGCGCCGATTGCCCTATATCCGGACACGCTTCTGGCCCAGGTGCTGATGGCCTCGACCTATCCGCTTGAGGTCGTGCAGGCCGATCGTTTCGCCGAGGCCAACAAGTCATTGAAGGGCGACGCGCTGGAGAGCGCGCTCGCCAAGCAGGACTGGGACGCGAGCGTGAAGCAGCTTGTCGCCACGCCGACGGTTCTCGACATGATGAATGAAGAGCTGGATTGGACCCAGGCTCTCGGTGATGCCGTGCTTGCCCAGCAGGCGGACGTGATGGACGCGATCCAACGCCTGCGCGCGAAGGCGCAAGATAACGGCAAGCTCGAAACCACCGAACAGCAAACCGTCAAATCCGAGCAGCAAGCCGGCCAACAAGTGATCGTGATCGAGCCCACCAACCCTCAAACGGTCTATGTGCCGTATTACGAGCCGGCCGTCGTCTATGGTGCATGGCCCTATCCCACCTATCCGCCGTACTACTTTCCGCCGCCCGCCGGCTGGGTGGTCGGCGGCGCTATCGCTACCGGCATCGCCTGGGGCGCGGGCTACGCGATCAGGCGCGAGATCTGGGACGACGTCAACTGGGGCCGCGGCGACATCAACGTCAAGATCGACCGCGGCGACGTCAATTTCAACAAATGGGAACACAATTCCTATCACCGGCGCGGCGTCGCCTATGACAACAATTCGGTTAGGAACAAATACTCCAAGGCGAATATCAACACCGGAGACCGGAACTTGGACTTCCGTGGCCATGGCGGCGATCAGGTGCTGAAGCCCGATACGCGGCCGGGAGGCGGTCTAAAGCCTGATGGCGGCTTAAAGCCGGGCGGTGGCGACCGACCGGGCACCAAGCCTAGCGGTGCGGATCGTCCAGATCTCGGCGGCAAGGGTGACCGTCCTGGCAAGCGGGATATCGGGCAGATCGAGCAAGGTCTGAAGGAGCGACCGGGGAAGCAAGCGGCTCTGGACGGCAAGAAACCCGATCTCGGCAAGGCCAAGCCCTCGGGCCGGCCCGGCGGAGGAAACGCCTTCGATTTGAGCGACGGGCCGAAGGCGAAGGACTTCGCCAAGCGCGGTCAGGCGAGCCTCGGAAATCGCGGCGCGCACGACTTTGCAAGGCCTTCGGGCGGTGGCGGCAAGGCCTTCAAAGGCGGCGGTGGCGGTGCGAAGGTTGGCGGCCGCGGCGGCGGCGGTCGGCGGCGCTAACAAGGGACAGGGTCGATGACAAGAACCGCTATTCGTATTCTCCTCTACGCCGCGCTGGTCGGGTGCGCCGCACCCGCGTTGGCGCAAGAGCAGTTCAAGACACCCGAAGAGGCGGTTGCCGCGCTCGTCGATGCTGCGCGATCGGGAGATCGGAAGGCCATCCTCGCCGTGCTGGGTTCCGAGGGCAGGGCGATCGTAAGCTCCGGCGATCCCGTCGCCGACAAGAATGTGCGCGAGGAATTTGTCTCCGCCTACGACGCCAAGCATGCGATCGAGGCCGAGGGAAATGGCACGCAGACGCTGATCCTCGGCGAAGATGACTGGCCATTTCCGATACCGCTGATCAACAACGCTGGAAGATGGCAGTTCCACACCGCGGCAGGCCGCGACGAGATCTTGCGCCGGCGCGTCGGCCGGAACGAGCTTTCCGCCATCCAGGTCAATCTGGCCTATGTGCAGGCGCAGAATGAATATGCCGCGCTCGATCCGGCGGGGCTCGGCCGCGGGGTATATGCGCGGAGAATCGTCAGCCGCAAGGGAAAGAAGGACGGGCTCTATTGGCCGACCGCCGAGGACGAGCCGCCAAGCCCGCTCGGCGAACTCGCCGCTGCCGCCTCGACCGAAGGCTACAAGACCGGCACGAAGCCGATGCCCTATCACGGCTACTATTATCGGATCCTCACCCGACAGGGCGCGGGCGCTCCGGGCGGGGCCTATGACTATATCGTGAAAGACAAGATGAAGGGCGGCTTCGCCCTGATCGCCTCGCCCGCGGAATACGGAAATTCAGGCATCATGACCTTCATGGTCAATCACGACGGGAAAGTATTCCAGAAAGACCTCGGTCCTAAGACGGCGAAGCTGGCCGGCCGGATCGATGCGTTCGCTCCGGACGAGACCTGGACCGAAGTTCCCGGCAATCAGGGCGATGGCCGGTGACGGCTACTCGCTTTTCGCTTCGCATTTGCTCGCCGCCTCGGACCATTGGCAGCCAAGCGAGGAGGTGTTGCAGATATTCTTGTTTTCATGCGCGTGGCAAGCATCGCGGCGCGGCGCCTCACCCGGATAGCAGCCGCGGCGTTCGCCGTCCCACCAGCAATTCGGCGCCGCCAGGCAAAGCGCGGCATCGCCGATCATGCACTCCTGTTCCGTGGCGTTGCTCTGGGGCGCACCAGTGGCGATGATGGCGATGAAGGCGAGGGCGGCGAACAGGGCAACGGTCAGGCTACGCATAAAGTCCTCCAGGTTAGGCTCAGCGGCATTGGCGGGCGAGGCGGACCGCCAGGACGGCCCGGCGACCGATTTTTAGAGGATATATCGCCCCCGTCAAAGCCCTCCTATGCCTGGGCCAGCCCATTCCGCCCCGCCATCGCCTCTGCTTTGGCTGAGATCGGGCGGGGGGACTAGCAGCGCTAGGGGGATATTGAGTCGCTGTCCGGTGCGCTATCCTGCAACGTCCTGCGGCGCTGCTGGAGTTCGGATTTGGAATGGCGGCCTCTCGAACGCGGTGAGGTGGCGCAAAACTGAGGACGAGAGATGGCGGTCAAAGAAGGGTGCGCTTACGACGGCGCTAAGCCTAAGGGGGGTGAGGGACCGTTGCCGGGCCTGGTCTGGGCCTTTCTCTTTCACCCGGATGGATCATCGGAGGAGCTTTCGGTCGATCGGCCGATTGCCAGCCATTTGGATGGATGGCTGTGGCTTCATTTCGATCTGCCGGACGGGCAGGCGCCGCAAGTTCCAAAGCCATTTTCCAAGTTGCCGCGCGGGGCGGTGGATCTGCTTGCTGCATCCGACCAGCGCCAGCAACTGCATGTCGACGAAGGCTGTATCTTCGGCGTCTTCGCGAATCTAATCGATGGCCGCGACAAGCCCGACAAGGGGTTCGGCTTCGTCCATTTCGCCATGACCGAGCGGTTGCTCGTGAGCAATCGCGGTCAGGCGGTGGAGGGATTGGGTGCCACCCGCGAAGCCCTACTTAGGGGGAGAAAGATTGCTACGGTCGCGGGCCTGCTCATTGCCATTGTGGAACATGTCATCGAAACGGTGGACGAATATGCCGAGCAACTTGGCGGCGCGCTCGACGAGATCGAGGAGAAAGTCGTTGCGGGAGAAGCGGGCGACGAACGTGCGACGCTCGCCGAGAGTCGGCGCAATGCCGTGCGGCTCCATCGCCAGTTGGTAATGTCGCGCTCGCTCATCAATCGGTTCGAGTTCAACCCCACTGGACCGTCGCTGCCATTCGATTTGCCAATAGGGAAGATCAGCCAGCGACTCGACTGGCTGGACAGCGAGGTAGTCGCCCTGCGCGACCGGGCGCATCTTTTGCAGGAGGAGGTCACGCTAAGCTTGGCGGAGCAGACCAATCGCCACCTCGAGGTGCTTTCTATTGTGGCCACGGTTTTCCTGCCGGCGGGCCTTGTAGCCGGGATCTTCGGGATGAACGTCAAGGGCCTGCCGCTGACCGATACCGACTATGGGTTCCTTTGGTCGATGGGAATCCTCGTCGGCGCCTCCGTGCTGGTCTATTGGCTGTTGCGGCGGGCCGGCGCAATCAACCGTAAAACGCCATAGTCCTACTCCGCGCTCGCTTCGCCACAATTTTGCGCTAGTCTTTTGCCCTTGAAGGGAAATCTCGTGGGTTGCGCGGCTGAGCCGTCTCCCCCGAGGGGTGCCTTGCGTCGATCGGGGGCGTGCGTTGAAACGGGGGTTGTGGGCGCTGTTCTTGGCTTTGGCCGTTGCCGGCTGCGCGGCGGCTATCGCGCGCAATCCGGTTCCCGCCTCGCTCGAAGGCCAAGCCGAAGTCGTCGGCATGGGGCCGTCCCCCATCCGCTTCTGGGGCGACGAGCTTCCGCCCAATGCCGATCAGATGGTCAAGGAGAAGTGGTCGCAGACGCGGGCCAACCGGCCGGAGATGGCGCGTGGCGGCAAGCGCCCGGTGGTCAACTATCTTGCATTGTCGGGCGGCGGCGCCGACGGCGCCTTCGGGGCCGGTCTGCTGGCCGGCTGGACCGCGTCGGGCAAGCGGCCGGAATTTGACATCGTTACCGGGGTCTCCACCGGCGCGCTGACCGCGCCCTTCGCGTTCCTGGGACCGAAATACGACGCGGCGCTGAAGCATGTCTTCACCCAGTCGACCACCAAGGACATCGCCATCGCCCAGCCGGTGCGAGGCCTGCTCGGCGGCGATGCGCTGGCCAGCAATGCGCCGCTGGCCAAGGTGGTCGCCTTCTATGTGACCGATGAATTTCTCGCAGAGGTGGCGGAGGAGCATGGCCGGGGACGGCGGCTCCTGATCGGCACGACCAATCTCGATGCCGAGCGCCCGGTGATCTGGGACATGGGGCAGATCGCCGTGTCCAGGCGTCCCGAGTCGCTTGAACTTTTCCGCAAGGTACTGCTAGCCTCGGCCGCCATTCCGGCGGTGTTTCCACCTGGCTTCGTCAAGGTCGCGGCCGAGGGCGGGGTGTATGACGAGATGCATGTCGATGGCGGCGCCACCCGCGAGGTCTTTCTGGTCCCGACCCAGTTCATGGCGAAAAAGGTCGACGGAGGGCTCGGCATCAATCCGCAGCGGCGGGCCTATATCGTCCGCAACGGACGCGTCGCGCCCGAATACAAGGCGGTGAAGCCGAAGACACTGTCGATCGCCGGCCGCGCCGTGTCGAGCCTGATCAAGAGCCAGGGGGTCGGCGATCTCTACGAGCTCTACGTGTTCTCCAAGAGGAACGGCATCGACTACAATCTCGCCTACGTTCCCGGCGATTTCATCGATACGAGCACCCAGGCCTTCGATCCGGTCTACATGGGCAAGCTCTACGACCTTGGATACCGCCTGGCCGAGCAGGGCTATCCCTGGAGGAAGGTCCCGCCGCGCATGGCGGGCCAGTGATCCCCTTGCGCGAATGAAAACCGCCCCCGCGGTGTTGAGCTTCCGGCTTGGCTGGCCTACACAAGGGGCCTGCAATCGACCGTCAGGCTGGAGTGGAAGCGATGGATCTTGCTGAATTGAACCGGGTGGCGAACGCCATGGTCGCGCCGGGCCGGGGCATTCTGGCAGCGGACGAGTCCACGGGCACGATCAAGAAGCGGTTCGACGCGATCGGGGTGGAATCCACCGAGGATAGCCGCCGCGACTATCGCGAGCTCCTATTCCGCGCGGCCGACGGCATGAAGAGCATCTCCGGCGTCATTCTGTTCGACGAAACGATCCGGCAGAAGGCGAAGGACGGCACGGCGCTGGTCAAGGTTATCGAGCAGGCGGGCGCGCTGCCCGGCATCAAGGTGGACAAGGGCACCAAGCCGTTGCCGTTCTGCCCCGGCGAGATGATCACCGAGGGACTCGACGGTCTGCGCGAGCGGCTGATCGACTATCGCGATCTCGGCGCCAAGTTCTGCAAATGGCGCGCGGTGATCGATATCGGCACAGGAATCCCGACCTATAACTGCATCAGCGCCAGCGCGCATGCACTGGCGCGCTACGCAGCGCTTTGCCAGGAGGAGGATCTGGTGCCGATCGTCGAGCCGGAGGTGCTGATGGACGGCGATCACAGCATCGATCGCTGCTTCGAGGTGACCGAACTCGTGCTCAGGGTCGTGTTCGAGCAGCTCGCGATCGCGCGGGTCAAACTCGAAGGCATGGTGCTGAAGCCGAACATGGTCGTGCCGGGGAAGAAATGCGCGACGCAGGCGTCCGATCGGGAGATCGCCGAGAAGACGATCCGCGTGCTCAAGGCCCGTGTGCCCGCCGCGGTGCCCGGGATCGCCTTCCTCTCCGGCGGCATGTCGGAGGTGGACGCAACCGCCCGGCTCGATGCCATGAACAAGCTCGGCAGCCTGCCGTGGAAGCTCACTTTCTCCTATGGCCGCGCGCTGCAGGCGGCGCCGCAAAAGGCGTGGGCGGGAAAGACGGAGAATGTCAGCTCGGCACAAGCGGCCTTTGCCCATCGCGCGGCGATGAACGGTCTGGCCACGCTTGGCAAATGGTCGGCAGACCAAGAAAAGCAGGCAGCCTAGCCCCTTAGGCGTTGCCGGCCGCGCCGTCGAGCCAGCGGATATTCGCCGCTTTCCTCGGTACAGGCGCGGCGCTGCGCCTCGGATGGCCGACGACGATCGGAGCGATCGGCGTGCATGACGGCGGCAGGCCGAGCGCGGCCTTGCCTTCCGGGGTGCCCAGCCAATGCTGGGCGAAACCGATCCAGCAGGTTCCGAGTCCTGCGTCATGCGCGGCGAGCATCAGGTTCGCGGCGGCGAGCGCGCAGTCTTCCACCGCCCAGTCGGTGGGCTGAGTCACCGCGATCACGATCAAAGCCGGTGCGTGGTAGAGAATGTCGAATTTCGGATCATTCAGCATATCGCGGAAGGGATGTGCCGGCGCCCCGAGCGAGGCCTTCAGCAAATGCGCCTTGGCCCGGTCCGAGATTTGAGCGAGCAAGGCAGGGTCCTTGACCACCACGAAACACCACGGCTGCTGATTGATCGCGCTCGGCGCCTGGATCGCGGCATCGATCAGATCGCGCAATATGACGTCGCCGACCGGCTCGCCGGTGTATTCGCGTACGGACCGCCGCCCGTGGATGGCTTGCAACAATTCCATGGTCGGGCACGGTGCGCGCCCTGGGCCGGGGCCGCGTTGAGCCAGATCAAAGCAGCGGGTGGGCCGGCGTCTGGTCCGGCGCCGGCGGTTCGACGACGATCGGGGGCGGCGGCGTCTTGTCCAGGGCGGCAACCGTCCAGGCCAGGAGCTCGCCCTGCAGCTTGGCGAAAGCCGCATCGATCGCTTGAACATAGGCCTTGGTGCCGTCGCCCTCGACTGGAACGGTGGTCTGGAAGCTGCTGGCGTCCTGGATCTTGCCGTCCTTGTCGACGATCTTGGCGACGAACTCGACCTCGGCGGTTGCCTCGCCGGCGGTGGAGATATGGAAGCGCCGGATGTCGATCAGGAGCTGGTAATCGGCGTCGACGCCGTCGCGGGTGCGGCCGATGGAGCGGGCCAAGCCCGCATTCTCGAAGCTCTGGATTACCTTCTCCTGGAGCAGCACCGGCAGATTGTCGCCCCAGCGTGCGTTGGCCAACGGCACGCTCTCGCCCTCCGACGGCTGGAGCAGGATCTTGTCAGTGTTGAATCCCATCAGCGTGGTGGGTTCGGGCACCACCAGCAACCAGGATGGCGCCACCTCGGGTTTTGGCGGGAAGTCGATCGCAGCGACCAAGTCGTAGACCGGGATCTCGGACTGGCTGGTGCCGCCGGTCATGCGTTCGAGACCGACGAGGATGCCGTCGACCTTGTCGGAGTTTCGCGCCAGCGCGTCGGAGAAGGTGTCGATATTGGTGATGGCGCTGTGCAGCGCCTCGGAATTCTCGGCCAGGATGCTGTCGACCCGCTGGAACGCATCGCGGGCGGACTGGGTCCAGTCTTGCCCGGCGAGAGGCGGTGCCACCAAGGTCGGCACCGCGCCGGCTTCGGCGGTGAGGGCAGCTGAATCCGCGCTGCCGCCCCGAAGCGCCACGGCGGCTCCGCCGGTCAAGCCCTGCATCTCGATGCTGATGGCGGTGTCGCCGCGAATGGGCGTGGCGCGGTCGACGGCGATGGTGGCGATCACGTCCTGGGGCACGTCGGGATTGAGCCCGAGCCCGGTGACCTCGCCGACGCGGATGCCGTTGAACAGAACCGCCGATCCGGGCAGCAGCCCCGACACGGAGTTCTGGAATTTGATCTGATACACTTGTCGCTGCGTGAAACCGCCTTTGTTCTCAAGCCAATACACGAAGGCGAAGCTCGCCGCGACCACCGCGAGAATGAACAGGCCGATAAGAGCATAGCGGGCACGGGTTTCCATCGCTCAGGGTTCCTTCGCTCAGAGGCTTATTCGCCGGTCCGCCAGCAAGCCGCCGCGCTTGCCCTGGAAATAGTCCCTGACCCAGGGATGCTCGCATTCGAGCATGGCCTCAAGGGGGCCTTCGGCGACGACCTTGCCGTCGGCCAGCGCCGCGACCCGGTCGCAGGCGGTATAAAGGCTCTCCAGGTCGTGGGTCACCATGAAAACGGTCAAGCCCAGGGTCTGCTGCAAGGTGCGGATCAGCTCGTCGAAATCGCCGCCGGAAATCGGGTCGAGGCCCGAGGTGGGCTCGTCGAGAAAAACGATTTCCGGGTCGAGGGCTAGGGCGCGGGCGAGCGCCGCGCGCTTGGTCATGCCGCCGGACAGTTCCGCCGGAAATTTGTTCACATCGTCCGGCGTGAGGTTCACCATCTCGAGCTTGGCGAGCGCCATCTCATTCATCAGCCTGGGCGACAGATCGAGATTTTCCCGCATCGGAAACTGCACGTTCTCGAGCACGGTCAGCGAAGAGAACAGCGCGCCCTGCTGGAACAGGACGCCCCAGCGGCGCTCCAGCGCGCGCCGTTCGGTCTCGTTCGCCTTGTCGAGGTCGACGCCAAGGACTTCGATCGTGCCGTGCCGCTTGGGCAGAAGTCCGATGATGGTGCGCAGCAGCACCGATTTGCCGGCTCCCGAGCCGCCGACCACGCCAAGGATCTCGCCCTCGCGCACGTCGAGCGAAAGATGGTCGAGCACGTTGCGGTCGCCGAAGCCGACGACGAGATCGCGCACCTTGATCACGGGTTGCTTGGCCAATTCGGTCACATCCCGATCGAGGCGAAGAAGATGGCGAACAGGCCGTCGAGCACGATCACCAGGAAGATCGCCTTGACCACCGAGGCCGTGGTCTTGAGGCCGAGCGACTCGGCGCTGCCCTTCACCTGTAACCCTTCGGCGCAGGCGACGATACCGATGACCAGGCCCATGAACGGCGCCTTGATCATGCCGACCTTGAAATGAGTCAGCGAGATGGCCTCGGTCAGCCGGGAAATATAAATGTCCGGGCTCATGCCGCCATAAAGCCAGGCCACCAGGCCCCCGCCGTAGAGCGCTGCCAGGCAGCCGAGGAAGGTGAGCACAGGCAGCGCGACGATGAGGACGAGTATCCTCGGCAGGATCAGCACCTCGACCGGATCGAAGCCCATGGTGCGCAGCGCATCGATCTCTTCGCGCATCTTCATGGAGCCGAGTTCGGCGGTGTAGGAACTGCCGGATCGCCCGGCCACCATGATGGCGACGATTAGCACGCCGATCTCACGGAGGATCAGAATGCCGACGAGGTCGACGGCGTAAAGCTCGGCGCCGAATTTGCGGAAATGGAAAATACCCTGCTGGGCGATGATGCCGCCGATCAGGAAAGTGATCAGCAAAATGATGGGAACGGCTTGCCAGGCAACCCGGTCGAGCTGATTGATGGTCGAGGTGAAGCGGAATTCGCGCGGGCGGGTGAGCACGCGCGCGGCGGCCACGCCGGTGGCGCCCAGCATGTCGACGAACAGCATGAGGTCGCGGCCGAATCCCGCGCTGGCCCTGCCGACGGTGGCGAGCGCCGAAACGATCCGGCTTTCCCGAGCGGGAGCCGGCGGCGGAGCCCGATTGACGCCGTGCATCTCTTCGAGCAGGCCGCGATCGTGCTTCGGCAGGCCGACGATCTCGGCTTTCCGGCCGTCCCCGCTCCAGGCGCGGGTGAGACGTTCCAACAGCCAGGCGCCGAACGTGTCGAACTCGCGCACGCCGGCCATGTCGATCGACACGCTCTTGGCGCGGGTAGCGTCGCCTGCGGCGCGATCGACCAGGGACTCCAATTCCCGGGCATGCGCGGCGGTCCAGGAGCCCGAAGCGGCAAGTTCGAGCCGCTCGCCCTTCAACTCACTTGTCAGCAAAACGTCGCCCATGAAACGGCACCTCCGGCCTAATGCCCTGCCAGAGACGTCGACTCGCAGATTTGGCCAATACGCTAGGCCTTGGGCAGCGGATCAGCTTCGGGTGAGGTCGATCGTCACGCTTTTCAAACCAATTCCTTGCGTCGAAATCGCGACGCTGTGGCGCGAGCCACTGTAGGAGACGTTCATGGTCCCGGTCACGCCTCCTGAGATCTGGAGGCTGATCCGGTTGCCGGAGGCCTGTCCCCGAGCGGTGCCTTCGGCATTAAATGTACGCTCTTCCCAGGTCCCGGTGATGCGGCCGCCGCTCTGGCTGAGCTTGCTTCTGATTTCGACATTGGAGCTTTCGCTCTGGCAACGGATCGCCATGCCGAGCTGAGAGCCGCCGCCGGTATAATAGGCGTTGCATTTCAGCCGCTCGGCTCGGCCGTCGCTCAGGCGAATCTGGCCGCTGCCGCGCCAGGAGCCCTGCAGCAGATCGAAGGGATTGGCCGCTTCAGCCTGAGGCACAGGCCACGGGGGGAGGGCGAGGGAAGCCGTCAAAGCCAAGGCGGCCAGAAGGCGAGGGGTGGTCGTGGAGAGAACCGTCAATCGCATGGTCCCTTGTTTCCCGCAGTTTGCTCTCAGGAACAAGCCAAGAATGCGATTACACGATGATGACAGGAGGGCGATCCACAACCCACACGGGATTGTACCCGCGACTTTACGCCCCGGTAAGGCCCGATGCGGACCGCAACCGGCCTTCAATCCGATGAGACAGCTTTTAGGCTGCCGCCTGGAGCCCCGACGGGGATTTTTGCGGTTGTCCCTTCTGCGGCGCGTTGGGCGCTTCCTGCGTCTCCTTGGGCGGGCGCTGGCCGAACATCCAACCGAGCCTTGAAAGATCGCCGAAAGTCAGGGTGAAGCCGGTCGCGGCAATGCGGCCCCACTCTTCCCCATAGTCCTTCTGCATTTCGCGGAACCACGCCCGCTGACACTCGCCAGTCGATTGCATGTCGGAGCAATGGCCGAGCGCCCGCAGATATTCGAGATCGGCGCGCAGGCGTTTGGCTACGAAGCGGGTCCCCTCGACGTGATAGGTCTGCCAAGCCTTCAATTGCGCTTCCAGCGTCGCGACCGCCAAGTCGAGGAATGGATTGGCCAGGCGGGACTGTATCTCGCCGCCGGCCCGAATGGAGTCTTGCATGCTTGCCTCCGTCGGTTAGCCGTGATCGGTCCGTCCCCAAAGACATTATGACACGGTTGCTCGCCCCGGATTGTCACTTCCTGTGTCCGAGCCAGCCTTGATCTTGCTCAAGAAATCTTGAGGACGGGGCCGTACGGGGATTAGATGGGGCCACTAAGGGATTTTGCCGGAGTTTCTCGCCATTCCGCCGCGCCCGAACGTCGCCATCACCTATTGCCGGCTCTGCAACTGGCTGCTGAGGGCGGCCTGGATGGGCCAGGAACTGCTGTCGACCTTTGCCGAGGAGCTCGGCTCGGTCACCCTGATTCCCGACGATACCGGCGGCGTGTTCGAGGTCAGGATCGACGGCAAACTGCTCTGGTCGCGCGCCGAACATGGGCGCTTTCCCGAGATCAAGGAGTTGAAACAGCTCGTGCGGGACGAGGTGGCCCCGGAACGCGATCTCGGCCACGCCGACAAGAAGGGCACCGAGGGCTAGGGAGCAAGCCGTTGCTCCCACTTTGTTTTCGCCATGCACCCCCTGGTCATTGCGTTCGGCCTCACTACATGACGGCGTGCGCTTGGCGCCGATCAGGAGAGGTTGAAAATCCGATGTCCCAGCCAGTCGTCGTTACCATTCCACACCGACTTGGCAGACAGGAAGCCGCCAGGCGCCTGAAAGCCGGATTCGGCGACATGCGCTCCAGCTTCGGCGAGAAATTCGTGGTGCTGAAGGACGACTGGGCGGGCGATCATCTCGATTTCCGGGCGAGCCTGCTCGGTCAAACCACTACCGGCACGGTCGAGGTCGGGGAAGACCATGTGCGTCTCGAAGTGCAGCTTCCCTGGGTGCTGTCGCTGCTTGCGAATAAGGCCAAGGAATTGGTGCAGCGGCATGGCCGGCTGATGCTGGAAAAGCCCTCCAAGCCGCAGAGTTAGCCGCGATACCTTGCGCAGCTTCGCGCGCAGTTCGCATGGTGGAACCCTCTACAGAGGCGAAAATCTACGAAATATCGGCGATGGTGGCTTCGGCGGTGCCGGCCTGCACCGTCTCGCCGACCGGCTTGCCGAGCAGGGCTTGGGCCACCGGCGAAACGTAGGACAGCGTGCCGAGCGAGGGCTCGGCCTCGTCTTCGCCGACTATGCGGTAGGTCTGGCGGCGCCCATCCTCGCGTTCGATGGTCACGGTCGAGCCGAACCGCACTTCGGAAAAGTCGGTGGGCGGCTCGACGACCTGCGCCGTGGCGCGGCGGGAGGTCCAATAACGCAGGTCTCGGTTGACCTTGGCGAGCCGAGATTCGTCGTCGGCGTCTTTCGCCGCGGCATGCTCCCGGTGCAGCCGCGCGAGCTCGGCCTCGATCATCTCGAGCCCCTTGGGCGTCACGAGATTGTGCGGGGATACCGGGCGGTCCGGCAGGTCGTCATAGACCTCGCCGCCTTCCGCCTCCTTGGTAAAAGCCTTGCTCATGCCGTAACTATATCATGACCGCTTCCGGTTGTGGCCGCTTATGCCGGCGCCCGATCTGTGGGCAAATTACGTCCTTCCCTGGTGTCCCTCTGCCTGGGCGGCCTGTCTCATGCTAAGCTTTTAAGCAGAGGCAAATATTGGGCAGAAGCGCCTCCAGGGGGGACGGGGGATGATCGACGCGGGGAATACCGCCTGGCTAATAACGGCCACGGCGCTGGTTTTGTTCATGACCTTGCCGGGGCTGGCGCTGTTTTATGGCGGGCTGGTGCGCGCCGAGAACCTACTCTCGGTGTTGATGCAGTGTCTCAGCATCGCCTGCATCGCCTCGGTCGCTTGGCTGGTCTGCGCCTATAGCCTCGCCTTCAGCGGCGAGGGCGCCTGGATCGGCGATCTGACCAAGGCCTTTCTCAACGGCGTGGCGCGCGATACCGTGGCGGCCAATACCACCATTCCCGAGACCGTGTTCTTCATGTTCCAGATGACCTTCGCGGTCATCACCCCGGCGTTGATCGTCGGCGCGTTTGTCGAGCGCATGAAGTTCAGTGCCGTGGTGCTGTTCATGCTGCTCTGGCTCTTGCTGGTGTATGCGCCGGTGACGCATTGGATCTGGGGCGGCGGATGGCTCGCCGAGCGGGGACTGCTCGATTTCGCCGGAGGCTTGGTGGTGCATCTGACGGCCGGCATCACCGCGCTCGTGCTTGCGGTTCTGCTTGGCCCGCGCATGGGCTTTCCGGACGATCTCAAGCCGCCGCATGCGCCATGGATGACCATGGCCGGCGCCTGCATGCTGTGGGTCGGCTGGTTCGGCTTCAATGCGGGCAGCGCGCTGTCCGCCGGCGCCGACGCAGGCATGGCGCTGCTGGTCACGCATATTTCGGCGGCCACGGCCACCCTGGTCTGGGTCGCCATCGAGTGGACGAAGTACGGGAAGCCGAGCGTCGTCGGCGCCGTCACCGGGACGATCGCCGGGCTCGCCTCGATCACGCCGGCCTCCGGCTATGTCGGTCCGCTCGGTGCCCTCGGGATCGGCCTGGCCGGCGGCGCGATCTGCTATTTCATGGTCGGCGTGATCAAACGCCGTTTAAAGATCGACGACTCGCTGGACGTGTTCGCGGTTCACGGCGTCGGCGGCGTCACCGGGATCGTGCTCACCGCCGTGTTCATGGATGCGGCGCTCGGTGGTATCGGCTTCGCCGAAGGCAACAGCATGGGCGCACAGGCCGTGATTCAACTCACCGGCATCGTCGCGGTTTTGCTATGGTCGCTGGTGGTGAGCTTCGTCATCGCCAAGGTCGTGCAAGCGGTCACAGGCTTGCGCGTCACGGCCGAGACCGAGGAGCAAGGCCTCGACCTCAGACTTCACGGCGAACGCGGCTACAACATGTGAGCAGGGACGAGCACGATGAAATACATCATTGCAGTGATTCAGCCGCACCGGCTCGACCCTGTGCGCGAGGCGCTTGGCGGGATTGGCGTGCAGGGGCTGACGGTGAGCGAGGTGCGTGGCTTCGGCCGGCAGAAGGGCCAGACCGAAATCTATCGGGGCGCCGAATATGTCATGCAGTTCGTGCCGAAGATCAAGCTCGAGATCGCGGTCGACGACGAGATCGCCGACCGGGTGGTCGAAGCGATCGGCAACGCCGCGCGCAGCGGCCGGATCGGCGACGGCAAGGTCTTCGTGCTGCCGCTCGAGGGCGCGATGCGCGTGCGCACCGGCGAGATGGGCACCGACGCGCTGTAAAGACCAGCCGTGGATTTCTCGATCTATCGCAGTCAGTTGCTACAGCAGCGCCAAGGGGAGATTGCGCTGTGGCAGTTGGTGCGCAATTTCTCGCGCTGGTTCTTCGATCTGCTGCGCAACTTCGTGCTGGTCGGCGCGCTCAAATATTTCTACGAGACGTCGGGCAGCACGGTGCTGCTCTACCTGCACGAATTCGCGTTGGTGGTGATCTTCCTCTACTGCCTGTCTTATGCCGACCAGTGGTACATCAACCTGTTCGGCTTTCTTGAGAACAAGCGGCGCGCGCACTGGCTGAACCGCGCGGTCAATTTCGGTGTGGCGGCAGGATTGTTCCTGCTGATCCGCTGGGCCGCGTCGATTATCGTCACCGAAATCTCGCACGCCCATGCGCCGTCGCCGGCGCTCTAACCCCGCGCCTTGCGCGCGGCATCGGCGGCGAATCGAAGATCCTTGACCAGCAGCGCGAATTCGCGGCGCTTGTCGCGCTCTTCCTGAAGGCGCAGCAGATATGACGGATGCACGGTGATCACCGCCTGGAAGCCGCGTAAGGGGATGAGTCGCCCGCGATTGGCGTTGATCTCCATCGATTTGCGCATCAGCCCGCGTGCCGCCGTCGCGCCCATGGCGACAGCGACCGCGGGCCGAACGATCTCCAATTCGTTGTCGAGCCACCAGCGGCAGGCGTCGATTTCGCCGGTGTCGGGCTTCTTGTGCAGGCGGCGCTTGCCGCGCGGCTCATTCTTGAAATGCTTGACCGCGTTGGTGATGTAGATGGCATCGCGCTCGAGTTTCGCCGCCTCCAGCGCCTGGTCGAGCACCTTGCCGGCGGGGCCCACGAAGGGGCGCCCCTGCAAATCCTCCTGGTCGCCGGGCTGCTCGCCGATCAGCATCAGCGCGGCGTCGGCGGGCCCTTCGCCGAACACGGTCTGGGTCGCATTGCGGTAGAGCGGGCAGCGAGTGCAGTCTGCCGCCTCCGCCGCAAGCAGCTTGAGCGCCCGTCTCGGATCGTTGACCCTCTTCTCGCGAAAGAGGGGGGATCAGCCTCCGACCATCTGTCCGCCATTGGGATGCAGCACCTGACCGGTCAGATACGACGAGTCCTCGCAGGCCAGGAACAGATGGCTCGGCGCCACCTCGTTGGGCTGGCCGGCGCGGCCTAAGGGCGTATCCTTGCCGAATTTTGCGACCGCGTCCGCGTCGAAACTTGCCGGAATCGGCGGCGTCCAGATCGGGCCAGGTGCCACGGCATTCACGCGAATGCCTTTGTCCGCGAGTTGGTTCGCCAGCGAACGGGTGAAGGCGACCACGGCGCCCTTGGTCGAGGCGTAGTCCACGAGTGTCGGGTGACCGCGATAGGCGGTGACGGAGGCGTTGTTGACGATCGAGGAGCCCTCCTTCAAATGCGGCAGCGCGGCCTGGGTCATGAACACATAGCCGTAGAAATTGGTGCGGAAGGTGCGCGTCATCTGCTCCTCGCCAATCTCCTCAACATCTTCCTGCTCGTGCTGCTCGGCGGCGTTGTTCACCAGCACATCGAGGCCGCCGAATTCCTGCACGGTGCGCTTCACCGCATCGTTGCAGAATTTGGCGCGGCCGATGTCGCCCTTGATGAGGAGGCAGGTGGCGCCTTCCTTTTCGACCAGCGCCTTGGTGTCCTTCGCGTCCTGGTCCTCCTCGAGATAGACGATGGCGACGTTGGCGCCTTCGCGCGCGAACAGCACGCTGACGGCGCGGCCGATGCCGCTGTCGCCGCCGGTGATCAGCGCGGTCTTGCCTTCGAGCCGGCCTGAGCCGGCGAAGCGCGGCTCGAAATCCGGCTGCGGCGTCATTTCGGTCTCGCGGCCGGGCTGGCGATCCTGCTCCTGGGGCGGCTGGCCACCTTGCTTGTGGTGCTCTTGCATCAAAAACCTCTCAATTGCCGCCCGTTAGCAGAACCAAGAGCGGGCCGCGCCGGTTCCCGGCGAGCGGCTCACAATCACCTTACAAGCGGCGCGTTTAAGCCCTATATGATGGGTCGCGGGGGCGCAGGGAGCAGCGAAAAATCGAAGCTCCGAGAGGTGTCGCAAGACATGTTGCACGAGATGCCCAAACGCCAGAGCGCGGCGCTGGTCGCCCACCCCGAAGACGCCCTTGCCGAACTGGCGGAACCGAGCAATGCGCGCTCGGTGGCCAGATCCGAGCGCCGTTCGCGTGCTGCCCGCGTCAAGGTGGTCCGGCCCAGCGCGCTCGGCATGTTGCTGAAGCCGATCGGCATGGCGATCGGCATTGTGCTGATTGCCTATGCCATCGTTTCGCTCGGCAGCACCTTCTATCGCAGCTATCACCGGCACCTGGATCACACCGCCGCGGTGCATCCGGACAAGAGCGTGTTCGACATTTTCTTCGGCGCCAAGAGCCTGCCGCCGGACGCGGTCGATCTCATCATCAAGGACGTCGACGGCAATCTGCGGCGCGTGGTGGCGAGCAAGTCCGAGGCCGACAAATTCGTCAATGACACCATCCTGATGCTCGAGGACGAGCGCGCCCGCATCAAGCAGGCGGCGCACGAGGATTTCGATCGCAGCTTCGCGCTCGCCTTCCAGGATCGCGAACAGGCGATCTCCGGCTATGCCGACTGGTTTTTCGAGTGGAAGCGCTCCTATGTGGTGCTGAAGGAGACGATCTCCTCGGGGATTGCCCGCTTCTTCGAAGTGGGCAAATACGAGTCGGTCACCGAGGCCGTCGAAGCCGACGTGAAGGAATATTTCCTCAAGAACTACAAGGACCAGGTGCTGAAGCCCGAATTGCGCGACCTGACTATCACCAAGGGCGTCGAGCAGGCGGCACGGCACGCGCATGACAGCTACCGGCGGGTCGTCGCTAATGGCGACATGCGGCTCCAGCTGTTCCTCGCCCAACATACCAGCCATCTCGAGGACATTCCGCCGGCGACCCCGATGACCAGCGTCAAGCTCGACTGGGATGCGCAGAAATGGAAGGCACCGACTTATTTGATGCAGGACCGCGCCTTCGACGGCATCGCCGGTATCGGCGCTGCGGCGGCCGGTGGCACGGTCGGCGCGCTCGCTCTCGGTCCCGCCATCAACAAGGTGCTGGCACAGAGCTTCGGTCAGTTGTCTCGCCGGGTTGCGACCTCACTCGGCACGCGGCTCGCCTTCGCGCAGCAAGGTGCGGTGGCCGGCACCGTGGTGCAGCCGATGGGCGGGCAGGTGGTCGGGGCGGCGATCGGCGTCGCCATCGGCGCTGCGGTGGACTATCTGTCGAACGAGGCGAGCGAGGCGATCAACCGCGAAACTTTCATTCAGGCGAACGAGCAGGCGCTCGACGCCACCATCGCCACCTGGAAATCGGGACTGGCGGCCAATCTCGACACGGCCATCGACAAATGGTTCGACGATGCCCGCGCCTCCGTGGTGCTCGCCGCCAAATAACGGTCGCATTTCCGCCTTTTGGCGCGTTATGCTGAGCCCCAAGGCCAAGAGGCTCTAGGGGATGGACGAAAGCGTCAAATCGGCTGCGCGCCCGGCCGCAGCGCGTTCCTTGCGCGAGGCGATCCGTCAAGCGCGCGTCGAGGAGGCCGAGCAGCTCGACCTCGCCGCAGATCTGCGCGACGGGGAAATGGCCAGGCTCGAATTGCTGATGGCCGAGCTCGAAGACATTTTCGACGAGCTGCCGTCCGATGACGACCGCTTCAACCTCGTACTGGTGCCGAGCCGACCGGCGCGTCTGTGGATCGACCTCTTCACCTATGCCGCGATCGACGATCTCTCGGGCGCCTATCTCCTGGTGCGCAACAGCGAGAACGGCAGGCGCACCTTGTTCAGCTCGAACAATGTCGCCGAGACCGCCGACCGCATCACGCGCTATGTCGCGCAGGAGATCGTGCGCCGGGAACGCCTGGCAGGGGCGCTGGCCGAGACCGCCAAGGTCGATCTGGGCGGGGTGGAGCGCGGCGCGGCGAAGGCTCCGATCGGCGTGGTCATGGCCGCTTTCGGTATCGGCCTATTGACCGGCGCCGCCGGCCTGTTCGTGGCGGTTTGGCTCAGCGTCGCCTGATCTACGTCCCTACGTCTTCCTAAGCAGACGCCGCTCGCTTTCCCATACATGTTCCGGTGCGCCGGCGACCGAGCGGCCGATCATCTCTACCTGCCAGCCGCCGCCGTCGCGCGCGATCGCATATTGATTGTAACGCGCGGCCGGAGCGCGGCCCTCGACCGCTTCCGAGGCCGAGGGCACGCCGACGACGATGGCCGGGCCCGTCGCGGTCGGAAATTCGAGCACGGTCTGCTCGTGATTGTGGCCGTGCAGGATCAGCTCGGCGCCGTGCTGCTGGAGAATCTTCTTGAACTTGCCGGCGTCGCGCAGGCCCCGGTGCCAACCGGCCTGCACGCGCAAGGGCGGGTGGTGGATCAGCACCACGCGAAACAGTCCCTCCGCCTTGAGGGCATCGAGCGCGCGGCCGAGATCTTCGCGCTGGGGCGATCCGACTTTGCCCGCGGCGATGAACGGCATGGTGGGGATGGCGGAGGACAACGCGACCAGCCCCACCTCGCCGAAGCGGCGCACGAACGGGAAGCGGTCCTCGGGGGTCGGAAACATCGCCTCTCCGGCAGGGTTTGCTTGCATATAAGGCCGCCAGTGCCTTGTGCCCGCCTCCGGATGCATCCGGACATAGGCGTCGTGGTTGCCGGGGATGGCGGTGACCTTATCGGGCGGCCCGAGGTGATGCAGCCATTCCGCGGCGCGCAGGAATTCCTCGGGAAGTCCGAGATTGACGAGATCGCCGGTGACCGCGACGTGGTCCGGCGCCTGCTCGGCGATGTCGCGGGTGACGAGGTCGAGGATCTCACGCCGGTGCACGTATTTCCGGCCGCGATGCCAATTCACATAGCCCAACACCCGCTTCGACATCAGCTCGCGCCGCCTCGCCCGCGGCATCGGGCTCAGATGAATGTCGGACAGATGGGCGAGGGTGAACAATGGCGCAGCTTTCGCTTAGATGTCTTGGGCGGCAAACAGTAGAATGGCAGCGAGGCCCTTGAAAACGCTTCCGTCTGGAGTTCGCCTGAGAGTCAATGTCCTCAGTGGTTTTGTGCCCCCATGCAACCCAAAATGGCGATCGAGCGATTGGGGCCCCCAAACTGCCTTATAATGGCGCATGCGAATCGTGCTGCCCTCCATGGCTGGTCGTCCGCCGATTGCGGGTTCCGGTGCGCTGTTGGCAAAAAAAGAGCCAACGCCAAAACAGGTGCCGGCGAGCGCGGGTTTCCCGCCGGCGCCAGCGGCTGGAAAGACGTAGCAGAGTCGTGGCGGGCGCAGCAGGAGCGAAACCCGGCGTGCTCGGACGGCTCAGGCCAGATCGCATTCTCACCGCTATGCTCCGGCCGGTCTGGCGCTTGAGGCGCGGGCTGACGCTCGGCGCGCAAGGGGTGGTGATTGACGCGGAGGGGCAGGTGCTGCTGGTGCGCCATTCCTACCGGCCCGGCTGGCACTTTCCCGGCGGCGGCGTCGAATGGGGCGAGACGCTGCTTTCCACGCTCGAGCGCGAGCTCGATGAGGAAGTGGGCGTGACGCTCACCGGCGCGCCCGAGCTGCACGGCATGTTCTCCAATTTTGCGAACTTCCCCGGCGACCATATCGCCGTGTTCGTGGTGCGTCAGTGGCAACGCCGCGAGCACTACCGGAGGCGCGGCGAGATCGCCGAGTCTCGCATGTTCGCGTTGTCGGATCTGCCCGAGCGGATCGATCCCGGCACACGCGCGCGGCTCGCGGAGATTTTCGACCGGACGCCGCCCCGGCCGCTCTGGTGACTACGGTTGCTCGTCGGCGGCGAGCTTCTTGGCGATCTTGGCGACGTGGTGGCCTTGGAAGCTCGCCAGGTTCAATTCCTTTTGCGAGGGGAGGCGCGATCCGTCCGGTGCGGCGATGGTGCCCGCGCCATAGGGCGAACCGCCCTTAACCTCGCTGACGTCGGGAAGATCTGGCGCCGAATAGGGCAGCCCGACCACGACCATGCCGTGATGCAGCAGGGTCCAATGGAAGGAGACGATGGTCGTCTCGTTGCCGCCGCCGGTCGAGGTGGAGGTGAACACGCTGCCGACCTTGCCGATCAGCGCGCCGCCGACCCAGAGCGGCCCGGTCTGGTCGAGGAAGTTGCGCATCTGCGAGCTCATATTCCCGAAGCGGGTGGGCGTGCCGAAAATGATGCCGTCGTAATTGGCCAGTTCCTGGGGATCGGCGATTGGCGCGGGCTGATCGGCCTTCATGCCGGCCGAGCGCATGACCTCTTCCGGCACCAGCTCGGGCACCCGCTTCACGCTGACATGCACGCCTTCCACCGCGCGCGCGCCATGGGCCACGGCATAAGCGAGCGTCTCGGTGTGCCCGTAAGACGAGTGATAAAGAACCAGCAGTCGCGCTGTGTCGGTCACCGCTATCCGCCCCCGCTTGCCTCTTTAAGGGGCGTCCGGTCCAGCCCCTCCTCGCACCACGTTAAGTGTAACAGATTCAAAGATGTGTCGAGAACCGATAACGCCCGGTGAAGTGCCTCTCTCGGGCATTCTGGATACGTCCTAACGCAAACTGTCTCCGCCAGGCTAGACCCGCGGCCGGCGGCATGATAGAGCACCGCCGCCATGTGGACGAGGACCGGTCTCAGAACGCAGCGACGACGAGGGCCCGCGCGCCGAGCGCGGACTGCCTAGCCCTCGCCGCCGTCAGGCCTTGTCGCAATCCGGCATTCCCTTTCGCGGCTGAGGGAACTTCTCTCGATCAGCCTCCATGGGATTCTCGACCAATGTCTTCCCTAAGCTTTGAGATTCGCCTCGAAAACGACGGCGACGCGCGGATTTTATCGGAGCTCTCGGCTCAGGCCTTCGGCCCCGGACGCTTCACCCGCAGCGCTTACCGGGTGCGCGAAGGCGTGCCGCCGGTTGCGCCGCTCTGCCTCTGTGGGCTGCTCGACGGCAGGCTCGTCGGCGGCATCCGCTTCACCGCAATCCGGATCGGCGGCACGGAGGGTGCGGCGCTGCTCGGTCCCCTGGTGGTCGACCCCGGCGAGAAAGGCAAAGGCTTCGGCAAGGCGCTCGTCGAGGAGGGATTGCGGCGGGCGCGTGGCGAGAGTTTCGATCTGGTGCTGCTGGTCGGTGACATGCCCTATTACGCGCGGTTCGGCTTCAAACCGGTGCCGCCAAGCCAGATCGTGCTGCCGGGGCCGGTCGATCCGGCGCGGCTGCTTGCGCTCGAACTCACTCAGGGCTCGCTCGGCGCGGCGAGGGGGCTGGCTAAGGGTTATGCGGCCTAGTGGCCCTCGCGGAACCAGGTGGCGGCGAGGAAGCCCAGCAGTAGGCCCAGCGCCAGGAAGCCGGTAAAGAGCGGGAACAGGCGCACGCCCTTGACATGATAGGCGTCGCGCCGGTGCAGGCCGAGCCAATCGTCGCCATGCATGACCTGGCCGCCGCGCAGCATGACGAGCCGCGGCAGCTTGGCGGCTTCGGCTTCGTTTCGCCCAAGCCAGAAGCTGCCCCCGCGGGTCTCGTCGATCATCGGCTTCAGCACCGCATCGGTGGCGGTCACCGCCGACAGTTCCCGCGCATTGGCGTTACCGACCGTGACCACGCTGGCGAGCACGCCTGAGGAGATGCGATAGACGCCCTGCTCATTGGCGGTGAGGGCCTTCCGCCAGATGCCGCCGTCGCCCTTGTCCAGGGTGATTATCTCCTCCGTGCCGGAGGGCGCGACCACGGCGACGGGATCGATTTCGTCTTTCACCGACCGCCGCTCGATGGAGATGGTCTGGCCGCGGCTCGTCGCCTTCAAGGTCTCTTCCTCGAGCTCTGGCTCCTTCATCAGCCAATGGGCCACCCGCCGCAGCAGGTCGGTATAGGGGCCGCCGCCTTCGTAGCCCCGCGCCCAGAGCCAGGCATGATCGGAGAGCAATAATGCCACGCGGCCTTCGCCGCGCTGCGAGATGACCAGCAGCGGCTTGTCCTGGGCGCCGCGCATCAGAACCTCGGCCCCGCGCGCATCGGTCTCCACGACGCGGAACCAGCGGCCCCAGCTGGGGTCGTCGCCCGCGCCAGGCAGGCCGCTGGTGACGGGGTGCTTCTTGCCGAGCTCGGTGAGTTGCGGCTTGAACGGCTCCTCGACCACCCGGCCGGAGGGGGCCGCCGGCAGGATCTGGCCGAGCGGCGTGCGATATAGGCTGAGCGCGGAGGCGTAGTCGTCGCCGGCGGAGACCAGCACGGCGCCGCCCTTCTCCACATAGCGGGCGACATTCTCCAGATAGAGCAGCGGGAGCACGCCGCGCCGCTGGTAGCGGTCGAAGATGATCAGGTCGAATTGATCGAGCTTCTCCTGGAACAGTTCGCGCGTGGGGAAGGCGATCAGCGACAGCTGGTTGATCGGGGTGCCGTCCTGCTTCTCCGGCGGGCGCAGAATGGTGAAATGCACGAGATCGACCGAGGCATCGGATTTCAGCATGTTGCGCCAGGTGCGCTCGCCGGCATGCGGCTCGCCGGAGACCAGCAAGACACGCAGATTTTCG
>JAWOJH010000226.1:0-6209 GCA_046481725.1 Methyloceanibacter sp.
GCGAGACGCTGCTGATCGATGACCTCTCCTTCAAGCTGACGCCCGGCGGCATTGTCGGCGTGATCGGTCCGAACGGCGCCGGCAATGCCGCCGTGCGGGAGCTTGAAGGAGAGGTCATCGATCAGCAGCGTCTCGCCGAAGCCCTTGGCCAGATGCTCGGCCTCGATCACCACGTCGCCGAGGCGTGGACCAGGCGGAATGGTGATCTGCGCCTTGCCGCTTTTATCGTTGGCGGACTGCGCGACCAGTTCGTCGTAGGCGCGGATGCGAGCCTTGGACTTCGCCTGGCGCGCCTTGGGGCTCGCCCTGATCCAGTCGAGCTCGCGCGAGAGAGTCCGCTCGCGGGCCTCGTCCTGCTTGCCTTCGACCTGCGCCCGCTTCTGCTTCTGCTCGAGCCAGGAGGAATAGCTGCCCTTGTAGGGAATGCCCTGGCCGCGATCGAGTTCGAGCGTCCAATCGGTGATGTCCTCGAGGAAATAACGGTCATGGGTGACCATGATCACGGTGCCGGGATAGTCGCGCAGATGATGCTCGAGCCAGGCGACGCTCTCAGCGTCGAGATGGTTGGTCGGCTCGTCGAGCAGGAGGATGTCTGGCTTCGACAGGAGCAGCTTGCAGAGCGCCACGCGGCGGCGCTCGCCCCCGGAGAGAGACTTGACCTCGGCGTCGCCCGGCGGGCAGCGCAGCGCGTCCATCGCCTGTTCGACCTGCGCGTCGAGATCCCACAAACCTTGCGCATCGATCGCGTCTTGCAGCTGCGCCATCTCGTCGGCGGTCTCGTCGGAATAGTTCATGGCCAGTTCGTTATAGCGGTCGAGCTTCGCCTTCTTCTCGGCCACGCCCTCCATGACGTTGCCGGTCACGTCCTTGCTTTCGTCGAGCACCGGCTCCTGCGGCAAATAGCCCACCGAAACGCCGTCCGCGGCCCAGGACTCGCCTACGAACTCCGTCTCCTGACCCGCCATGATGCGAAGCAGCGTCGACTTGCCGGAGCCGTTGATGCCGACCACGCCGATCTTGGCCCCTGGCAGGAAGGCCAGGGTCACGTCTTTCAACACCTGCTTTCCGCCCGGATAGGTCTTCGACAGGCGGTTCATCACATAGACATATTGCGGGGTGGCCATCGCGTCCCTTCGGCGGCTTACGGTTTCGTGGAAATGCGCCCAGGCTTTTAGCCAATCGCGCGGACGGACTCAACTCGCTGCGTCCGGCAGGGCACGTAAGGCTTGACGCTAAACCGGGCTACGCGGTAGGTGCGCTGCGCCATGACAACGCAGGGTTCGAGCGTCACCCCTTCCAGACTCAGCTCATTCGGCCGGATGGTCCGGCATGTGAGCTTCTGCGCGCTGGACCCGGCCAGCATGGGGCGGAGCTACAAATATCGCGAGCGTTTCAACAACGCCGTCTTCATATCGCCGAAGCGCGAATTTTTATTCACGAAATGCGAGAAATGCGCCAACGTCACCATGCGGCGCTCGCTACAGAACCTGGTCGCGGAACGGCCGCTGCCGCCGAGTTTCGACGATACCGACCGCTGGTTCGCGCCTCTGCTCCAGCCGAGCGACCTCGGCCTGTGGCGGATCGACCAGATCAACGATATTCCGTTCAAGTTCGCCGTGGTCCGCAATCCCTATTCACGGCTGCTCTCGTTTTATCTGAATGTGCGGCGCGAGAGCTACAGCAAGGCGCTGCGCGGCAGCACCGACATGGATTTCGAGACTTTCGTCGATCTGGTTACATCGCAGACCGTCGAGGAAATGGACCCGCATTGGCGGGTGCAGTACCACAACATTTTCTGCGACGTGATCCGCTACGATCATTTCGCCAGGTTCGAAAATCTCGAGGCCGAGTTGCAGACGATCATGGCGCGCTACGCGCCGCAAACCTCCGAGATCCGCAGCGTGCACAAGAACCAGTCCAATGCCGGGACGAAAATCGCAACCTATTACACGGCAGCGATCGGCAAGAAGGTGCGCGAGAAATACGCGATCGACTTCGAGTTTTTCGGCTACCCGCTCGAATTGCCCGGCTGACGATCCGCCTCCCCGCCCGGGCCAGCCGCGCGCGCCGTCACCAGCAAATAGAGCGCGGCAAGCGCCACACCGCAGATCAGCCAAGTCTGCCAAATGCCCCAGGCAAACGCCACGCTGATGCCGAATGTGGCGAAGGTCGCGGCCGCGAAGGGCCGCACCTCAGGTGACAGCGAGGCTATGCGCAGCGCGATCGCGGCGCCGGCTATGGCGGCAAGCACCGCCCCCACCAGACCGAGCTCGAACCAAATCTGGAGGAACAGGTTATGCGCATGCGGGCCGGTGGTTCGGGGCGCGATATAGCCCTTCGGCTGATCGGCGACGCTGCGCTTGGTGATCTCGGCGGTGGCATCGGCGCCGACGCCGATCCAGGGATTTTCGAACACGCGCTCGGCCGTATGGCCCCAGAGGATCACCCGCGCACGCGCCGATTTCGGCAGCGACTCCTCCATGTGCCACTCGGCCTGATAGGCGGAAAGGGTCAGCGGCAGGACGGCGACGAAGGCAAGACACCAGGCCGCCGCCAGCAGGCGTGGCATTCCGCGCCGCCAGACGCCGGCCAGGACGAAGGCGAGCACCGAGCCGACCAGCGCAAGCTGCACCGACTCGCGCCCGGAGAAGAATACCGGGATGGAAACCGCGGCGAACACCAGCAATGTGAAAGCCAGGCGGCGTGAGGGACGCACCAGAGCCGTCACGGCCAGCAAGGCCGGCCATAGATGCAGCACCAGCATCGTGACGCTGCGGCGCAGGAATTCCGGCTTGAATTTGGTCGAGGCCGGTGCGCCGCTGTCCGGGCTGAGCAGCGTCACGACGGATTCGGCGGCGCGTCTCAAGGAGTCGCGGGTGAGGATTCCGGCCAGAATGTAGAGCGCCCCGAGCAAGGCGCCGAGCGCAAAGGCGAGCGAAGCGCGGCGAAGTTCGGCCTTGTTCCATGCGGCGGCCGCGTTGCCGCCCGCGAAGGTCAGCAGCACCGCGCCCAGCAGCAGGGCGGCCTTGCCGAGCGTCCCGCCGGGGTCGGGAGACCAGGCGGCGCTGAGAAAGGCGTAGAGGACGACTGCCAGCGCCGCCATGAAGACCGGATGGGGCTGGAACAGTTGCCGCCAATCGCCGGTCCGCCGCCAGGCTCCGAGCAGCAAGCCGCCGGCCACGAGCAGGAGAAACAGCCAGGTCAGGCGCGGCGCCGCCGCCGTTGCCAGCGGCGCGAGGAACAACAGAGTCGTCAGCGCCAATTCGGCTTTGCGGCCGCCGATGACGCGTGTTTCAACGCTGGCGGACATGCAAATTCTACTCCGCCAAAGCCTTGCGCGCATGTGCGGGCCGTGCCATTTCGCCCGATTGCCGCCCGTATTGCGCGTCAGTCATCGTTCGTGCAAGGTCGCGGCGCCGGGGCAGAATTCCGCAGGAAAGCGCGGCGCAGATTTGAAGGGAGTGCCACATTTGCCGACTGCCGGTTCACTCCGCCGCCAGAGCGGTTAGGCCATGATCGTCTCGTATTCGCGCCGCTTTATCTTCGTCCGCACCCGCAAAGTCGCGGGGACCAGCGTCGAATTGTTCTTGTCGCAATTCTGCGGTGAGCAGGACATCATCACGCCCGTCAGCCCGGAGGAGCAGAAGCTACGGCACAACGTCGAGCCGCGCAACTTCCGCATCCCCGGCTGCGGCCGCGCGCGCATCTTGCGCATCTTCGGCGAACTGGTCGGACGCCCGGCCATCGGTCATGGCGGGTTCTACAATCACATGCCGGCCAAGGAGATCCGCCGCCTGATCGGCGAGAAGGCGTGGAACGAGTGCTACAAGATCTCGATCGAGCGCAATCCGTGGGACCGGCAGGTCTCGCTCTACAATTGGCACTATCGCGACCGGGACCCCAAGCCGAGCTTCGATCTGTTCATCCGCTCGCCGTTTCACCGGAAGCTCTCGCCGAATTTCGACACCTATGCCATCGACGGCAAGGTGGCCGCGGACCGTGTCTGCCGCTTCGAATCGCTGGAGGAGGACCTGGCCCTGGCGCTCAAGCAGATCGGCATCGACAGCGAGGTACAATTGCCCAGGGCCAAAGGCAGCTTCCGGGCCGGCCGGCCGTGGCGCGACTATTACACGCCGAAGACGCGGGATATCGTCGCGGAGTGGTATGCGCGGGAGATCGCCGCCTTCGGCTATCGGTTTTGAGCGCGCGCCGATTGCGCCATCCATGAAAGAATTAAGGAGCAAGCGTGGCCGGGACATCGAACGAAGCCGACTGGATCCTCAAGGCCATGGTCGCGGTCGCGGCTTCGGACGGGCGTCTCGACTCGCGCGAGATCGGGCTGATCCAGCAGGTCTATCAGGATCAGACGCGCCGGCCGCTGACGGCGGACGAAGTGACCGAGGCGGCAGAGGCCAATGCGAAGGTCGACACCATCGCCGAGTTCGCCGCGGCGGCCAGAACGCTGGATGAGCCGAGCAAGGAGGAGATGATCCGGGCGGCCTATCTCGTGCTGCTCGCCGACGACCGGATTGCCGGCGAGGAACGCAAGAAGCTCAAGGACATCGCCGCGGCGCTACAGATTCCGGAGATTCATTTCGGCGCGATCCTGGAGGATCTGGCCATCTGGCTCGCCAAGGTAAAGAGCTGAACTCGCGTTCCGAGTTCTCGCTGCACGAGCAAGTGGTGGGCCCGGGAGTTGTGCCACAGGCACGTAGAAACAACACCTTAGCGCTAGGTGCGGGCGTATAGGCGCTTTGACACACATAAGGATTTCAGTGCCGCCCGCACCAGGAAACCCGTGCCCCGAGCGAAAGCTATGTCGGCTTAGTGCCGATTTTGTTGATTTAGTCTGGCTTGCTCGCCGGCGGTGGCCGTGATTCCGTTTACGACTTCTGTCTGGATGAGCATGTTCCCCAAGATCACCTCCTTCGCCAGGTTGATCGGTTCCTTGATTTAAGCGAGGTGCGGCGGAAGCTGCAGCCGTTCTACAGCCATATTGGCCGTCCCTCGATCGATCCGGAGCTGATGATCCGGATGCTCGTCGTGGGTTATTGCTTCGCCATCCGCTCCGAGCGGCGACTGTGTGACGAGGTGCATCTCAAACTTGGCCTACCGGTGGTTCTGCCGCTTAGGCCTTGAGGGCAAGGTTCCCGATCACTCTACCTTCTCGCTCAACCGCCATGGTCGCTTCCGCCAGAGCAACATCCTGCGGCATCTCTTAGAGAGCGTCGTGCGCCGCTGCATGGCCGAAGGCCTAGTGGGTGGCGAAGGGTTTGCCGTCGATGCCAGCCTGATCGCGGCCGATGCCAACAAGCAGCGCTCGGTGCCGGCTCATGAATGGAGCCTTGATGACATTCCCGCCAATGCCACGCGGGCAGTCAAGGACTATCTTGCCAGACTGGACGATGCCGCCTTCGGCGATGCCGGCGAGGTGACGCCGAAGTTCGTGTCACCGTCTGATCCGGCGGCACAGTGGACCGGCGCGCTGCGCGGACCAGCCTTCTTTGCCTATGCTAACAATTACCTGATCGACACTGACAACGCGATCATGGTCGATGTCGAAGCAGCGGACACCGCCCAACCTCGCCGCTGCCCGACTAAATCAACAAAATCCGCCATTGGCAGACAAGCGTGAGCCCCCCGCGAATGGGAGGTGTAGTGGGGACCTCCGGAGCGGGGGGAGCTCCGGAGGTTCGTTTCCGCGCCAGAGCTTCGGGGGAAGCGTGAAAAAGGCGCGGACTAATGGCTCGACTCGCGCGAGACTGACGCCGAGGTTGTTAGCTTCACTCCTCGCGGAAAGCGCGGGCAAAACTGTCTGACACAGGCTGTATCAAGAAGGCCAGCAGCGTACGTTCACCGGTGACAATCGCCGCCTCCACCGGCATTCCCGGGTAGAGCTTCACATTCGGAACGCCTGATAGCTGCTCTTGCTCGACCTCAATCGTCGCTAAAAAATAAGAAACATCGGCTCGTGTATCGGCGACAGTGGCTTGAGACCTAGGCCTCTGCTGATCGGTAATTGCGTCAGCGGAGACACGCGTCACTCTGCCGTCGACGACGGGGGTGGTCCGCTGCTTATAAGCCACAAAGTGAACCGTCGCGGGCAAACCGGGTCGGACGACATCGATGTCGATCGGCTGGATCTTGACCTCAAGCACCAGCTTGTCCCGAGCGGGGACGAGGCTAAGGATCTCACCGCCAGGCTGGAT
>JAWOJH010000233.1:0-4082 GCA_046481725.1 Methyloceanibacter sp.
CGAGCAGCCTGACGCCGGTCGCTTGCGCAGCCTCCGCCGCGTTGGCGGAGATGGCGGCTGCATAAGGATGCGTCGCATCGATCAGCAAGTCGATGCGTTGGTCTCGGAGATAGCCGGCGAGACCTGCGGCGCCGCCGAAGCCGCCGCTGCGGACCGGCACGGGTTGAGCTGCGGGCTCGGCGGTGCGCCCCGCAAGCGAGAGCATCACCGAGCAATCGGCGCGGCCGGCCAGAGCGGCGGCGAGCGCCCGCGCTTCCGCCGTGCCGCCGAGAATGAGGATTTTGATGGGCCGCGCTGAGAAACTCATGCCCGAACCTGCCTCAGTGAGGCGCTGGCTGTCCATCGTCGGCATCGGCGAGGACGGCATCGAAGGCCTGAGCCCAACGGCGCGCGGGCTGATCGGCGACGCCGAAATCGTGTTCGGCGGGGCGCGGCATCTCGCGCTCGCCGCGCCGCTGATCCGCGGGCAGGCGAGGCCCTGGCCTTCGCCTTTCTCGGTGGCCCCGGTGCTCACCGCGCGCGGGCGGCGAACTTGCGTGCTCGCCTCCGGCGATCCGTTCCAATATGGGGTGGGCTCCACCCTCGCCGCCCATGTCGCGCCGGAGGAGACGGTTGTGGTGCCGGCGCCGTCGGCCTTCAGCCTCGCCGCCGCGCGGCTCGGCTGGGCGCTGCCAGAGATCGCGACCGTCTCGCTGCATGGGCGCGCGCTCGACCGCATCCGTCCGCATCTGCATCCCGGCGCGCGGGTGCTGGCGCTCACCTCGGACAGCGAAGGACCTGGCGCATTGGCACGACTGCTGGCGCAGTCGGGCTTCGGCCCATCGCGGCTCACCGTGCTTGAGGCGCTCGGCGGCACGCAAGAGCGCGTGCGCAGCACTCCGGCGCATGGCTTCGATCTCGACGGCATTGCCGATCTGAACGTCGTCGCCGTCGAGGTCGCAGAAGCGCAAGACGCGCGGATCATCCCCTTCGCGCCCGGACTGCAAGATGCGCTGTTCGAGCATGACGGCCAGATCACCAAGCGCGAGATCAGGGCGGTGACCTTGTCCTCGCTGGCGCCGCTCCGGGGCGAATTGCTATGGGACGTCGGCGCGGGCTCCGGCTCGGTGGCGATCGAATGGATGCTGGCGCACCCCTCCTTGCGTGCCGTCGCCGTCGAGGCGCGGGAAGATCGCGCCGCGCGGATCGGGCGCAACGCCGCGGCCTTGGGTGTGCCCGATCTCGAGATCGTCCAGGGGCGCGCCCCGCAGGCGCTGGCGGGGTTGCCGGTCCCCGATGCGGTGTTTGTCGGCGGTGGCGCGAGCGATGATGGCGTGCTCGACGCGGCGCTCGCCTCGCTCCGGACCGGCGGCAGGCTCGTGGTCAATGCGGTGACCTTGGAGACGGAAGCGGCGCTGATCGCCCGCCACGCGAAGCACGGCGGCGACCTGACGCGGATCGCGGTGGCGCGCGCCGACAGCATCGGCGGCAAGACCGGCTGGCGCGCCGCCATGCCCGTGACGCAATGGGTCTGGGTGAAGCCGTGATCGTGGCCGGCATCGGCTGCCGCAAGGGCGCCACGCAAGCGCAGATCGAGGCGGCGATCACCGAAGCGCTGGAGCGCATCGGGCGGCCGCTGGCGCGGATCGATCTGATCGCCACATCCGCGGGAAAGCGCGAAGAGGCGGGGATCGTTGCCGCGGCCGGGGCGCGCAAGCTCCCGGTCAAATTCGTCCATCAGGCCGATCTGGAGATCGCCGGCGCCCGCGGCACCACCTGGTCGCAGCGGGTGCTGGCACTGGCGGGGGTGCCCTCGGTCGCCGAGGCCGCGGCGCTCGCCGCCGCCGGACCGAAGGCGCGGCTCATCCTGCCGCGCATCGTCGCCGGACCGGTGACTTGCGCACTCGCCTCGGACGAGGCCGACGCATGACGGTGCATTTCATCGGCGCAGGGCCCGGCGCGGCGGATTTGATCACGGTGCGCGGGCGCGAGCTGATCGCACGCTGCCCGGTCTGCCTCTATGCGGGCTCGATCGTGCCGAAAGAGCTGCTCGAATACTGCCCGCCAGGCGCGCGCATCGTCGACACCGCGCCGCTGGCGCTGGACAAGATCGAGGCCGAGTTCGTGGCGGCGCACGCGGGAGGCCTCGACGTGGCCCGGCTCCAGTCGGGCGACCTTGCGGTGTTCAGCGCGCTCGCCGAGCAGCTCCGCAGGCTGGAGCGGCACGGCATTCCCTACACGCTGACCCCGGGCGTGCCGGCCTTCGCCGCAGCTGCTGCCGCGCTGGGGCGCGAGCTGACCGTGCCGGAACTGGCGCAAAGCGTGGTGCTGACGCGGGTGCCGGGACGCGCCTCGCGCATGCCGGAAGGCGAAGCGCTTTCAGCCTTCGCCGCCACCGGCGCGACCTTGGCGATTCATCTCGCGATCCACGCGCTCGACCTGGTCGTCGCCGAACTGCTTCCGTTTTATGGCGCGGATTGTCCGGTGGCGGTGGTGGCCGATGCCAGCCGCCCCGAGGAGCGAATCCTGCGCGGCACGCTCGGCGATATTGCTGCCAAACTGGCCGCATCGCCGATCGAGCGAACGGCGCTGATCCTGGTCGGCCGCGCGCTGGCGGCGGAAGATTTCCGCGAGAGCGCGCTATACGACGCCGAGTATCGCCGCCGCTTCCGCGGCGGTACGGCGTGAGCTTCGCCATGACCGCACCCGGCCTGATCGTCGCCGCGCCGCGCTCCGGCGCGGGCAAGACCACGGTGACCTTGGCGCTGCTGGCGGCGCTCAGGCGGCGCGGAGTCAAGGTGCAGGCGGCCAAGGCAGGACCCGACTATATCGATCCCCGCTTCCACGAGGCGGCGACCGGGCGGGTAAGCTGCAATCTCGACAGCTGGGCGATGCCGCCGGCGCTGGCCGATGCGCTGCTTCGCGAGCATGCCGGTGACGCGGAACTCCTGATCATCGAAGGGGCGATGGGGCTGTTCGACGGCATTCCCGCCGCGCCGCGACGAAGCGGGGCGACGGCCGATCTCGCCGCGCGGCTCGGCCTCCCGGTGCTGCTGGTGATCGACGTCGCGGCGCAAGCGCAATCGGCGGCGGCCGTGCTGCGCGGCTTCGCGTCGCACGATCCGGAGGTGCGGATCGGCGGCGTCGTGCTCAACAAGCTCGGCAGCGAACGGCATCGGCGGCTGGTGGCCGACGCCATCGCGCCGCTCGGCATTCCGGTGCTCGGCGCCATCCCGCGCGAGGCGGAGGTGGCGCTGCCGGAACGGCATCTCGGGCTGGTGCAGGCCGCTGAGCATGGCGATCTCGCGGCGCGGCTCGAACATCTCGCCGGAATCGGCGAACGGTATCTCGATCTCGATGGCATCCGCGCGCTCGCCGCGTCGCCTCGCCTGTCGCCGCCGCAGCCCATCGACGCCTTGCCGCCGCCCGGCTTGCGCATCGCGCTAGCGCAAGACGCGGCGTTCAGCTTCGTCTATCCGCACCTCCTCGCCGCATGGCGCAAGTCCGGCGCGGAGATTGTGGCATTCTCGCCGCTGGCGGACGAAGCGCCGCCGCAAGATTGCGACAGTTGCTGGCTGCCGGGCGGCTATCCCGAGCTTCACGCCGGGCGGCTCGCCGCGGCGGAGCAGTTTCGCGCCGGGCTCGCGCGCTTCGCCGCAACGCGGCCGGTGCATGGCGAATGCGGCGGCTACATGGTGCTCGGGATGAGCCTCGAAGACGCGGACGGCGTCGCGCATCGCATGGCGGGGCTGCTCGGCCATGCGACGAGCTTCGCCACGCGCAAATTGCATCTCGGCTATCGTCAGGCGCGGCTCATCGCCGATGGCCCGCTCGGCAAAGCCGGCACGCGCCTGCGCGGCCACGAATTCCACTATGCGGTGCTGACCGAGTCAGGCAGTGACGCGGCGCTCGCGGAGCTTGCCGACGGAGAAGGCAAGGCGCTGGGGATGTCGGGCGGACGGCGCGGCAACGTCGCCGGCGCGTTCTTCCACGCCATCGCCCCCGCCGGCTAACTGTCCTTTTCGGAGACATGCGCCTCGGCAAAGGTCGCCATGCCGGTATGGCAGGCGAGCGCGGCGCGTAACACGAGCACGGCGACCGCG
>JAWOJH010000020.1:0-5161 GCA_046481725.1 Methyloceanibacter sp.
GTCGTGTCGGCGCCATCGCCGGTGATGGAGGTCACCGACGACAAGGACACCGCCTTCTATATTCACACTCTGGCGATCGGCGCGGATGGCAAGCTCGAATTGCTTGACCCCGAGCGCATCGTCGTCCCCGGCGAACCGGGGACGAAACGCGCCGGCTAGTCCTGCCCGGGTTCAGCCCTTGACGCGGAAGGCGTAGACGATCTGCGCCACACCCTGGATCAAGAGCAGAATGCCGAACACGAACGGCACCGCAATCGCCGTAGCCACGGGCGCCCCCAGCAGGAGCGCGCCGATGATGAGGCTGACGATGCCGAGCAGGAAGGAGCCGATGCCGCCGCCGCTGAAACCGCCGATGACGCCGAGAATGCCCATCACTAGGCTGATTACGCCGAGATAGACGACGACGGTCACGGGTATCGCCAGCGCGGTTAGTACGGGGTGATTCAGCACGATGATGCCGGCAATGATGCCGAGAATGCCGATCAGCAGCGACCAGATCCAGGGCTGGGAGCGGTCGACGAACATGCGCACCAACTCCAACACGCCGATAAACAGCAGATAGAAGCCCAGGAATACTGCAAGCGCGGCCAGGGTGGCCGCAGGGTTGGTGAGCAACAAGCCGCCGAAGATCAGCGCGGCGATCCCCTCGAGCAGAAACACCCACCAAACGTCCCGTTGATCGCCCCGTGCAGCCGCTGTAGCCATGATGCCCTCCTCCGTTGCGCTCCGGCTGACGCGGACCGGCGGCCTTTCGCCTGATTCGCATCGCGGGTTGACAGTGGCGTATTTTACACCCTTGACAAGGACATCGGCGTGACGTTTCCGCCGGGTTCGCCGGTTTTGAACAAAACGGATGGCATTTGATGCAAATTGCCCTGGCCGATCAGGCTCTTTCCCTTCCGCCGGAATGGGCACCGCAACAGGCGATCTGGACCGCCTGGCCCGCCGACCCGGATCAGTGGAACGGCGAACTCGAGGCGCCGCGCCACGACGTGGCCGGGTTGGTGCGCGCGCTGGCGGGCTCCAACCGGGTCAAGCTGCTGGTCTGTGGCGGCGAGGCGGAGCGCTCGGCGCAGGCCGCGCTCGGCGGCATGGCTGAGATCGTGCCCGCACGTTACGGCGATATCTGGCTGCGCGACACCGGCCCGATCTTCGCCCGTTCCGGCCAGGGGACGGCCGCGCTGCGCTTCCGCACCAATGGCTGGGGCGGCAAGTTCCACCTGCCCGCCGACGACACGGTCGGCGACGAGATTGCCAGGCTGGCCGGCGCGGCGATCCGCCGGTTCGACTTCGTGCTGGAAGGCGGCGCCATCGAGCAAGACGGCGAAGGCACCATCCTCGCCACGCGCGAGACCCTGCTCAACGCCAACCGCAATGGCTGGACCGAGTCGGCGGCCGAGGACGCGCTGCGCCAGGCTTTCGGCGCGCGGAAGATTATCTGGCTCGACCGGGGCCTGCTGAACGACCATACCGACGGCCATGTCGACACCGTCGTCCGCTTCGTCGCGCCCGGACGCGTGGTCTGCCAGTCTCCCGCCGGCCCGGACGATCCGAATGCGGAAGTCCTGGAGGACATTGCCGCCGCGCTTCAGGCCGCGACCGACGCGCGCGGACGCAAGCTCGAAGTGATCCGCATTCCCAGTCCCGGCCGCGTCATCGACGATCTGGGCGAGGTCGCCCCCGCCTCGCATGTCAATTTCGTCATCGCCAATGGCCTTGTCGCCGTGCCGGTCTATGGCACGCCCTCCGCCGAGCCTGCCGTCGAAGCGTTGCGGCCGGTGTTCCCGGATCGCGAGGTGATCGGCCTCCCCTCCCGCGCGCTGCTCGGTTCGGGCGAGGCGGGCGGCGGCGCGTTTCACTGCATCACGCGCGAGGAGCCGCTCTGATGCCGTCGCGCACCATCACCGTGGCCGCGATCCAGGCCTCGTTCGGCGCCGGCATGCAGGCCAACATCGCCAAGGTCGAAGCGCTGGCGCGCGAGGCGGCGGCACGCGGGGCGCAAGTCATCCTGCCGCCCGAGTTGTTCCAGGGGATCTATTTCCCGACCCGGCAGGACCCGAAATGGTTCGCGACCGCCTATCCGGCTGGCGAGCACCCGGCGGTGCTGGCGCTCGCCAGGCTCGCCAAGGAACTCGGCGCCGTCATCCCGATCTCGTTCTTCGAGCGAGACGGCCCGCGCTTCTACAACAGTGTGGCGATCGCCGACGCCGGCGGTGAGATTCTCGGCCTCTACCGCAAGAGCCACATCCCCGACGGCCCCGGCTATCTGGAGAAATACTATTTCCGCCCCGGCGATACCGGCTTCAAAGCCTGGCTCACGCGCGCCGGCACGCTCGGCGTCGGCATTTGCTGGGACCAGTGGTACCCCGAAGCCGCGCGGGCCATGGTGCTCGAGGGTGCCGAGATTCTCTTCTATCCCACCGCGATCGGCTCGGAGCCTTACGATCTGACGCTCGACACGCATCTGCAATGGCAGCGCGCGATGCAGGGCCACGCCGTCGCCAATGCCGTGCCGGTCGTCGCCGCGAACCGGATCGGCGTGGAGGACAATGACGGCGTGACGCAGAGCTATTACGGCCACTCCTTCATCGCCGATCACAAAGGCGAACTGGTCGCGAGCTTCGGCGATAAGGAAGAAGGCGTGCTGGTGCACCAGTTCGATCTCGACGAGATCGCGCGCTACCGCGCCGAGTGGGGCTTCTTCCGCGACCGCCGCACCGACCTCTACGCCAAGCAGATCCTGTGAGTGCGGTCGCGCCTGTCACAGATAGCTCCACCACCACTCGCGCCGCCGCTGCTTCAGTCCGGCGAACCAGCGGCAGACCGGATAGAGCAGCACCAGCACCAGGATCCAGACCAGATAGATCGCTGGCAGGCCGAAGCCGAGCGGCGCCATGCCGCCAACCGCGCCGCTCATGGCGAAGCCAGCGAGCAGCGCGAGCGCGTGAACCAGATAGATATGCGTCACATAGAAGAAGAACGGCACCTGGCCGAACACCGAGAGCACGCCCGCCAGCGCGCCGCGCGCATGCTCGAACGAAGCGAGCAAAATCAGCGCCGGCCCCAAGGTCATCATCAGATAGAGCAGGGACGGCGGATATTTCTCGCAATTGAGAAAGGAGAGCACGGTGGCAAGCCCGCCGTGCTGCACGGTCCATGGCGCCGGATCGCCGTAAAGATTGCTGGCGCGGAGCAGCACGAAGCCGAGCGTGATCGCGCCGCCGAGCGCGAACAGCAAACGCTGCCTCGCCTCCGGGGTGCGCTGCATCGCCGGGCCGAGCACATAGCCCGCCGCCATCACCCCGATCCACGGGATCAAGGGATACAGCACATACAGGCTGACGCCATCGCCGAGCCGCAGCATCCCGCGCTGATGCAGCAAATGCCAGACCCAGTACGCGTCGCCGAATTGCTGCGCGCGCACGCCGTCGAACAGATTATGGCCGCCGATCATCAGCAAGGCCACGCCGGCGATGGCCCAGCGCGGCAGCCAGATCAGCGCCGCGAGCGCGATCATCGAGGCGCCGATCACGAAAATGATTCCGGCAACGGCCTGCAACAGATTGAAGTCGAACCGCCAGCCGAACCGGATCAAGGTGAGATCGATCAGGATCAGCCAAAGCCCTCGCGTGACGAGGAACCGGCTAAGCTCACCGGTTGTCCGCTTGCTGCCGTAGAGGAAGGCGGAAAGGCCGGCGAGAAACACGAAGGTCGGCGCGCAGAAATGGGTGATCCATCGTGTCAGGAACAGCGCCGGCTCGCTCAGGTCGCGCGGATTGAAGCCGCCGGCGCTGAAATAGTCGCGCGTATGATCGAGCGCCATCAGCGCCATGACCAGCCCACGCAGCACGTCGATCGAGACGATGCGCTCGCTTTCGCCCCGGCCGCCGGCGAGGTTTCCGGGCGCGGCGGCGGACGGTGTCGCGATCTGGTCCAAGGGCCTTCCCGTGGTCTGGTGTTGCGCGACGAATTCGCTGGCGCAAGGGCGATCCTATGGGGCTTAATCCGGGCGCAAAAGCGGCTTTATCCCCGGATTTTCCAACGTTTAATGGACCGATCGACCGACACGGATTTCTTCCTGCTGCTGACCGGCAGCTATGCCCGGCTGGTGGGAAAACCGCTGGTCCCGGCAGGCGCGGATGCGAACTGGCTGTATGCGGAAGCGCCCTTCGCCGTGCTTGCGCACGATACCGCCGACGATCCGATCTTTGTCTACGCCAATCAGGCGGCCCAGGCCTGCTTCGAATATTCCTGGGACGAGTTCATGGCGCTGCCCTCGCGCCTGTCGGCGGAAGCCCCGGAGCGGGCCGCGCGGCAGGCGCTGCTCGACGAAGTCGCGCGCAACGGCTTCCTCGCGAATTATCGCGGCGTGCGCGTTGCCAAGTCGGGGCGGCGCTTTATCATCGAGGATGGCATCGTCTGGGAACTCCGCGACCGGGAGGGCGTCCGGCAGGGTCAGGCCGCGGCCTTTCACGCCTGGCAAAACGTATAAGCGGTCGCAGAAACATGATTCGTCTCGACAGTCACGGTGAGGCTTGAAGCAAATGGACCGGCGTGAGCCGCTGATCTTTATCGTCTCGGGCGAAACCTCCGGCGATCATCTCGCCGGACGGCTGATGGCGGCGCTGAAGCGCGAGACCGGCGGCCGGATCGGTTTCGCCGGAATCGGCGGCCCGCAAAGCCAGAGCCAGGGACTCGAAAGCCTGTTCCCCATGAGCGAGCTGTCGCTTATGGGCCTCGCCGAGATCCTGCCGCATCTGCCGCGCCTGATCCGGCGCATCAACGAGACCGCCCGGACCGCGCGCGAGCTGAAACCCGATGCCGTCGTCACGGTGGACTCGCCGGGCTTCTCGCTCAGGCTCGCGCATCATTTGCGCGGCTCCGGCATCCCGGTGGTCCACTATGTCGCGCCGCAGCTCTGGGCCTGGGCGCCATTCCGCGCGCGCAAGCTCGGCAAGCGGGTCGATCACATCATGGCGCTCTTGCCGTTCGAGGTTCCCTTCTTCGTCAAATACGGCGTTTCGGCCACCTATGTCGGCCACCCGGCCATCGAGACCGGCGCCGAACGTGGCGACGGCCCGGCCTTCCGCGCGCGTCACGGACTCGATCCGCAGGCGCCGGTGCTTTGCGTGCTCCCCGGCAGCCGGACCGGCGAAGTCGG
>JAWOJH010000081.1:0-8633 GCA_046481725.1 Methyloceanibacter sp.
GAAGCTGCCGCCGTCGCGAATGCGGTCGACCTCGTAGATGATGGGCACCGTCGGATCGCCGGCGCGCAGAAAATAGGCGTGTAGCGAGTGCGCGGGGCGTCCGTTCACCGTGCGATGCGCCGCGACCAGCGCCTGGCCGATCACCTGACCACCGAACACCCTTTGCCAGCCCACTTGCGGACTCAAGCCGCGAAACAGATTCACCTCGAGCTTCTCGAGGTCGAGAATGGAGAGAAGTTGTTCCAGTGCGCGGCTCATAGGCAAACGCTCCCTACCGAGGCCCTGCCCTTTAGCAGGTTCACGCCGCCGGCGGAACGTGGCATTGCTGAGCCATGCCGGACCCGAAGACGAACGGCAAACAGACTTTCAGCGTCGCGATTGCCGGCGGCGGCTTCGCCGGGCTGACGCTTGCGCTCGCCTTGGCCCGGTTCGCGCCGCAAGGGTTCCGCGTGGCCTTGATCGACGCGGAATCGCGGCAAGCGGTGCATGGCGAGGACGCCCGCGCGCTCGCCCTCTCGGCCGCAACCGTGAATCTTCTGTCGGCGCTTGATGTCTGGGCCACGCTCGCACCCAAGGCGCAAGCCGTCGATGGGATCGAGATCACCGACAGCCCGCTCGAGGCCGCCTTGCGTCCGCATTTCCTCGGCTTCGAGGCCGAGCTCAGAACCGGCGGCGCCGGCGCCCATTTGGTCGAGCACGGCGATTTGGATTTCGCGTTGGCGTCCGCGGTGGCAGGAGATCATGCCATCGAAGTCTTGGCTCCTGACAGCGTTACGGAATTCAAAGCCGGTCCGTTTCACGTCGAGGCCAAGCTCGGCAGCGGCGGCACCATCGAGGCCAACCTCCTCGTCGCCGCCGACGGCAAGCGCTCGCGTCTGCGAGAACAGGCCGGCATCAAGTGCGTCGGCTGGTCCTACCCGCAACTGGGCATCGTCACCACTGTCGCGCATGAGCATCCGCATCACGGCAAGGCGGTGCAGCATTTCCTTCCGTCCGGACCGTTCGCCATCCTGCCGTTGAAGGGAAACCGCTCCTCCATTGTCTGGACCGAGGACAGGGCGCAGGCCGAGGCGATGCTGGCCCTCGACGAGGCCGGGTTTCTCGACGAGGTCGGCCGGCGCTTCGGCCACCGGCTCGGCGCACTGTCGCTGGCCGGCCCGCGCCAGTCCTTTCCACTCGACATGCAGATCGCGCGATCCTTCGTCGCCGGGCGGCTGGCACTGATCGGCGATGCCGCGCATGTCGTGCATCCGCTGGCGGGGCAGGGGCTCAATATCGGTCTGCGCGACGTAGCGGCGCTCGCCGAGACGATCGTCGACGCGTCGCGGCTCGGTCTCGATATCGGCGCAGGCCCGCAGCTCGAACGCTATGAACGCTGGCGCCGATTCGACAGCGCCTTCTCCGCCGCGGTGATGGATGGGCTCAACCGCTTGTTCTCCAACGACTCGGCGCCGCTGCGCGCCTTGCGCGATCTCGGGCTTGGCATCGTCGACCGGGCACCGGCGCTCAAGCGGTTTCTGGCGCGCGAAGCCGGCGGCGCCACCGGCTCCGTGCCGCATTTGCTGAAGGGGGAGGCCCTATAACAAGTGGCTCTCGAACGCGCGATGCCGGGGCGCTTCGTCACGCGGTTCGCCCCGTCGCCTACGGGGATGCTCCATCTCGGTCATGCCTTCTCCGCCTTGACTGCTTGGGAGGCCGCAAAGGCGGCGTCCGGGAAGTTCCTGTTGCGGATCGAGGACATCGATCGGACGCGTTCGCGGCCTGAATACGAGGCGGCGATCTATGAAGATCTGGCTTGGCTGGGCGTGACTTGGTCCGGGGCGGTCTGGCGGCAATCCGAGCGGCTCGGCGTCTACGCCGCTTCGTTGGAGCGGCTCGCCGGTCTGGGCGTGACTTATCCCTGCCGCTGCAGCCGCGCCGACATCCGCGCCGCGCTTTCAGCACCACAAGAGGGAACGACGCAGTTCCCGCCCGGCGGCGCGGTCTATCCTGGCACTTGCCGCGGCCGCGACATGGCGGAGTGCGGCGCCGGCGATGCGATACGGCTCGATCTCGATCGGGCCTTGACGCTGCTTGGCGGGCGGAAGCTGACCTGGCTTGAGACCGGCCTCGACCATGCCGGGACGTACAGATTGGAGCCGGCGGTGCTGCACCGGCGGATCGGCGATGTTGTGCTGGCGCGCAAAGACATCGGCGCCGCCGCCTATCATCTCGCGGTGGTGGTGGACGACGCGGCCGAAGGCGTCACCCATGTCATCCGTGGCGAAGACCTATTGGAGGCGACGGCGATCCACCGGATGATTCAGGGCTTGCTCGATCTGCCGGTGCCGGTCTGGCATCATCATCGCTTGGTTCGCGACGAGACGGGGAGGCGGCTTGCCAAACGCGACGGCGCCTGGGCCATCCGGACGTACCGCGCCGAGGGGCGGACGCCAGCGGATCTATGGCTTATGGCAGAAGCGCAAAGCCGACGATGACGGGTAAGACATTTCCGTTTCCTGCCCGGACTCTACTCTAGCCCGCGTCGAGCTTGCGCGCTTCTTCCGGCAGCATGATCGGAATGCCATCGCGGATCGGATAGGCGAGTCCCGCCGCACGGCTGATCAGCTCCTGCCGCTCGGCGTCGTAGTCGAGCGAGGTCTTGGTGAGGGGGCAGACCAAAATCTCCAAGAGCTTTGGGTCGAGACGGCGCTCGCCGCCATGTGCTGGGGCGTCGGTCATAGGCTGTAGCTCCTCCCGGTCATTGGATCGAGGTCCCCGAGCCGTCGTCCCGCGCGGCCAGCTCCATCTCCGCCAGCGCGACCAACGCCTCGGCGCGCGCCCGCAAGTCCGGCGCTTCGAGCAGGCATTGCTTCTCCTCCGGCCCGTAAGGCGAAAGAATCGACAGCGTATTGACCAGCCGCTCGGTGCTCGCGCCGTTGATGCGGCTCCAGTCGGCGTTTAGATCGTTCGCGACCAGATAGTTTTTCAGCGTGGCGATGAGCCGCGGCCGGTCGACTTCGTCCTCGCCGTGACCGGCGACGAAATCCGTTGCGAACGGCGCATAATCAACCTCCGCGGTGCGAAACGGCGTGGCCTCGTCGAGATCGGGTCCTGTTATGAACCGCACGATGCCCGCCAGCGACACCACGACCCGGCCGTCATCGTTCTCGGTGAAGGAAGAAATCCGGCCAGCACAGCCCACCCGGCGCAAGGGAAATGACTTTCCCGCAGGCGATTCCGCGCTGCCTGCCGCCGGCGCCGGTTGCACCACGCCGACCAGCCGGTTCCCGGCCAGCGCATGATCGATCAAGGCCAGATAGCGCGGCTCGAACACGTTCAAGGTGAGTGATGCACGCGGCAGCAGGATCGCGCCACGCAGCGGGAACAGCGGCAGCGCTTTCGGCATGTCCGCGACATTGCAGTATCGGTCGGTTACCCCAAGCGATGCGCTCCCTGATTTAGGCGAAAAGCAGCGAGGATAGTTTCTGCCGCCCGGAGATAGTTGCGGGGTCGCTCCCGCCCCAGGCATCGAACAGCTGGAGAAGCTGCTTCCGCGCGGCGTCATCGTTCCAGCTGCGGTTCTTGGCGACCAGCGAGAGCAATTCCTCCGCGGCGCCGCTTCGGTCGCCGTCGGCGTTCAGCGCCAGCGCCAGGTCGAAACGGGCTTGCGCGTCTTGCGGGTCGGCCGCGAGCCTGTCGCGAAGCGCCTCAGTCTCGCCTGGGCTCGGCGCCTTGCGGGCAAGTTCGAGGGCCGCGCGCGCACTCGCCACCGGCGCACTCTCGGCTTTGGCCGGCGGCACCAGTGCCAGGGTCTGTTCGGCGCGGGCCAGATCGCCGGTTTTGATATAACACTTTACAAGGCCGGCGAGCGCCTGCGCGTTCTCGCGATCCTGCTGCACCACCTGTCCGAACAACTGCGCTGCGGCATTGACGTCGCCGGCGGCAAGCGCGGCGTCCGCGGCCTCGAGATCGGCGGCATTGTCGTCAGCGGTGTCGCCGATCAGCCGGGCGATGAACGCGTTGATGCGGGATTCGGGCAACGCGCCCATGAAACCGTCGACCGGGCGGCCGTCCTGGAAGGCGAATACTGCGGGGATCGACTGCACGCCCATCTGGCCGGGGATCTGCGGATGTTCGTCGATATTGAGCTTTACCAGCCTGATCGCGCCCTTGGCCGCGCGCACCGCCTTTTCCAGGACCGGCGTCAGCTGCTTACAGGGACCGCACCAGGGCGCCCAGAAATCGACCAGGACCGGGACCTCGCGCGATGCCTCGACCACGTCGCGCATGAAATCCTTGGTGGTGGTGTTCTTGATGAGGTCGGAATTGGACGGACTCTTGCCGCCTGCGGTAAGAATGGGGGTATCTACGCTCATGCTGCTTGCCCGCGCCACTTCGGCTTTGCTCTTCGTGTGCCTGGAAGATGGGCCGGGCGGCCCGGTTTGGCAACCGCAAGACGACCCCTGTTCAGGCGAGGGGGACGATCCTCGGCCGATGCCCGCAGGCCTCGATGAAGCGCAGCAGGTCGGCCGTCGCCAGCCGCGTCGTCGCGGTATTCTCCAGCGGGTGGCAGTTGATTTCGGCGAAGTCGATCAGCGCGGTGTCGACGACCACTTCGACACCCGCGGCGGAGGCGTTGAGCACCGCGAATGGCGTGACGGAGCCCGCCGGAACGCCCAGCACCGCCTCCAGCAGCGCGCCCTTGCCGAAGCTGAATCGCCCCGCGCCGAGCCGCTTTGCCAGTGCCTTCAGATCGACCCGCGTATCGTCCTTGGCGACCACCAGCACCACTCGGCCGTCCTTGTCGGTGAGGAACAGATTCTTAGTGTGCGCGCCGGGGAGGCTGTCACGCAAGGCCGCGGACTGGGCGACCGTGAACATGGGCGGATGATCGGTCGTGGTCGAGGCGATGCCGAGCTCGTCCAGGCGGGCAAACAGGGTCGCGCGATCGGCGGGCATGTCGCGGCCTTTTAGCAGCGATGCAGGGCTGTGGACATTCGGCCGATCATCCACTATCTCGTTGGAACCCATGCGAGTTGGAGTTTGCGGGTGTAGCTCAGGGGGAGAGCACAACCTTGCCAAGGTTGGGGTCGTGGGTTCGAATCCCATCGCCCGCTCCAATTTTCACTCATATTCAGGCAGTTAAAGGAAGGCGAGGGCCGCCGGAACGAGCGGTTGGCCCGGCCGCTCAAGCTGCTATGTTGCGACGGAAATCCCACCCGCCCAGGAGCATTCCCGATGACGCTGACGCGCAAGCAAGAAGAACGCTTTCTCTCCGCCGAGGAGCGCGAACTGGTGGAGCGCACCCACCATCCCGCCATTGCCGGCCTTCCCGACGACGAGTTGGCGAACCTGCGCAAATTGGTGCGCGAGCGCCGCGACCGCGCCACCGGCATTTCCCGCCGCCAGCGCCGCGAGATGCGCGGCAAGGCCGCGCCGAAAGGTGCGGCGCCGGCTTCGGGCAACGAGGGCTCGATGATGAAGGTCGGCCTGCTCGCGCAGGCGATGAAGCGGCTGAACCGCGAATCGTCCAGGCGGCAAAAGAAATCGGCACGCTCGGAGCTGACCGTGAACATGCGCAAGGCGCTGGCGATGAAACGCGCCGCCGCCAAGCCCAAGCGTCCCGCGTCGCGGACCGCAGGCAAGGGCATGGCGGACAATCCGAACCAGAAGGCCGAGCAAATCACCGACCCGCGCGAGGTCGGCCGCGTGTCCCAATTCGTGAAAGTGGGACAGGCGCGGCGCGACCGCTAGCGCCGTCCCCTGCCTACCATGGCCAGGAAGGATAGGGGCGATAGGTCCGCTGCTGGGTCGGGGCGCTGAAGCCGTAATTGTTGGCAGGGCGCCGCACCGTCTGCCGCTTCTTCCTCTGCCTCGGCTGTGCTGCGCGACCCTCCGACGCGGTATTGGCCACCTTGGTTTCGCCGCCCTTGGTGTCCCACACCAGGAAATCGGCGCCCTTCGGCAAGGTGGCCGAATTGATCGCGGTGTCGCCGACGATCAACGAAGAGCCCGGCGTGAGGCGCTCGGAAATCTTGCGCCGAAGGTCGCCCGGAATCTCAAGCCGATCCAGCACTTCTGCCGGGTCGCCGCCCTGCAGGCTGACTGCCATCCATCGCGTGTTGGTGTCGCCCGGCGCGAACTTCATGGCGGTGAAAAGATGCGTGCCGAGCGGCGTCTCGGGATCGCGGAAGCTGACCGGCGCATCGAACAGCCGTCCGAATTCCTGCCTGACGAACAGATGGCCGACCGGCGGCTCTTCTTTGCCGGCGACCTCGTAGACCTTCTTCACCAGCGCGTCGTTGAAGGCGCCGGTCTCTGGCAGATCATTCGCCTTCTGGAAGTTCTTGATGGCCGTCACCGTGGCCCTGCCGAGCGTGCCGTCGAAATCGAGCGGCATCAGGTAGCCCATTTCCGACAGGATATGCTGCACGCCGATGATGCGGTCGCGCTGGGTGCGCCGCGTCACCAGGATGCGCAACGGCGCCGTGGAGCGAGGCTCCGCCGCCTGGATCGCCATGGCCTTGGCCCCGGCGCCGAGCTTCATCGCCGCCGCGGAGAGCTCCGCTTCCTCGATTGGACTAAGCGTGGGGAGACTTGCCTCGAGCGCCGCCGCCTGAGGCGTAGCGGGCGCGGCGATTGGCGCGGGCCCGCGCGGGGTCATCTCGGCAACCACGCTCGCTGCCGCGGAGGTACCGGCCTTGACCTCGAAACCCGCGGCCTCGATGGCATTTGCGGCCATGACAGGGGCCGGCTCTGCGGCCGGCACGGTCTCGGCAATCACGGGCGCGGCAGGTGCCGCGCTCTCGGATTCGGCCTTCGCGGGTTCGGCGGCAGGCTGAGCGGCATCGGCGGCCCCGGCCTGCACCGGCCCAGGCTCGGCAAGCTGAGTGGCTGCATCGCCCGACGGCGCAGTGTCCTTAACCGGCGCGGTGTCCTTCTTGATCGCGGTCTCGGCGGGTGCCGAAGGCTGGGCCTGCTTGGCGGTCTGGGCCGGCATGTTTTCGAACGGATCGATGGCATGGGTGCGCGTGTCCTCGACCTGCGTCTCCACGCCTTCGCTGTCGGCGCCAGGCGCGGCGCTCGGCACGATCTGGGCGCCCTTGGCTTGGGTCGAGGCAGCGGCGAGGCGGCTACGCGACGCGGTAGGCCCGCTTTCGAAGGCGGTGGCCTTCAATGCCGGCCTGCGGTCGATCGCGACGCCGCCGGTGTCGGCCTTGGCGAGAAGCACCGGGAGGGTCTTGCTGACCTCGGCGGGAGGCGTGTCGAGATTCGATTGCCGCTGCGGAGGATGATCCTGACGCACGATCGACGGCGCCTCGGGTGGCGGCAACGGCTGGAACAGAGCGTTGTGCTCGATGATCTGCGGCGCGACGCTGTCGCGCGCGACCACGACGTGCTCGCCGATGGTGGTGATCCCGAACAGTTTCGGCGCGAATGAGAAGGGGAGGCGGATGCAGCCATGGCTCGCCGGGTAACCCGGCACCACGCCTGCATGCAGCGCGGTCCCCGACCAGGTCATGCGCTGCATGAAGGGCATCGGCGCGCCGCTATAGAGGTTTGAATGGTGCTTGCGCTTCTTTTCGAGAATGCTGAACACGCCGGCCTTTGTCGCGTAGCCGCGCTTCCCGGTCGAGACCTTGGAGCTGGTGACGAGCGCCGTGCCACGATAGATGTCGACCTTCTGCTGATTCAGGGAGACCACCAGGGTCATCGGCTCGCCGTTGGCCGGGTCGGGCAACGCCTCCTCGGCCGGTTTGGCCTGCCGCTTTTGGGCTTCAGCCGGCAGGATGGCACTCGCGCCGAGCGCCAGCGCCGCAACGCCGATGACGGTGAAGATCGCGGGTAAAGTTTTCGAGGCGGACTCAGCCGCCGCTTCCCTCAGACGCTCGATACGCAACACAGACGCTCCCCGTGAATGGTCCGACCCATAGGTGAGCCTCCCCCGTGTCGAGTCCCCCACGACTCAACAAACACAGTAAGAGAGGCGCTCCTATTTGACCAGCAGAAGCCTTCCGATCCCCTAACGCGGCAAATCGAAATTGGTGCCCGCCCCCCGCGAGATCGCCTCGAAAAAGTTCCACGGCAGCGGCAACTTAAGCCCTTGAATGGGCTGGACTTGCGTCAGGACCGTCATCGGCTACCAAGACCTTCACCAATCAGGTCGTCACCTTCCTGTACCTGGCCTACCGCCTGGCCGGGCGCGACACGAAAGAACTGGAACAGATCCCGGCACTGATGGACAAAACCCTGGAAATGGTCGCCGCGCAAGTGGAGTCCCTCGCCGCAGAAATGAACCCCTGGAACGACATGTATTGCCTTGGCTACGGTGGGACCTATCCTATTGCCCTGGAAGGCGCATTGAAACTGAAGGAAATCTCCTATATACACACTGAGCCATTCCCTGCTGGAGAGCTAAAGCACGGGACTATAGCTTTGATTGAGGAAGGAACTCCTGTTATCGCATTGGCAACACAATCCAGAATCTATGACAAAATGGTATCCAATATTAAAGAGGTCAAAGCCAGGGGGGCATTTGTAATAGGAATAACCAGAAAGAGCAATACAGATCTTGAAGAGGTCTGTGACAAGGTTATCTACCTGGAAGAAACATTTGACATATTCATGCCTTTATTGGCAGTTTTATTCCC
>JAWOJH010000149.1:0-13554 GCA_046481725.1 Methyloceanibacter sp.
GCTTGGCGGGGCGTGGCGTCCACCACCATCGCGGCGACGATAGCGCGCATCAGGGTTGGACAGAGCGAGAGACCTGCGGTCGCGACGGCGAGTTCGAGATCGAGCGGACTCATATTCAAAGTGATGCTGATCTCATGAAGCGGAGGGATGATGTCCAACTCCATTCCTTCCGGCTGCTCAATCATTGCTTATTGGGCTCCCACATACTGACGGCGGCCAGTTTGAGGCCGCAAAACTAATCTCGGCTTGAAGAAATCGCCGGGATTTATGCCATTTCCGGAGTTGCAGGCGTCGTCACTCTACACCCAGGCTCTGCCGCGAAATCGCCTTCGCCGCCCATGAATGGCCTCGCGAAGGCCGTTCCCGGGCCGATATTTCGTCAGGTTTTCTCGTATGTTACTGCCACACGCGTTTACGGCGCGCCGGCCGGCTCGAAGCATCGCCGGCTTCCTTTCTCCCCAAAAAAAATCGGAGCATGCATCATGTTTGGAGTGCGTATCGTTGCGCTTGCCGCAACGCTTTCAGGGATCGCGGTACTTGCGTCGCTCGACACCGCCGAGGCAAGGCCGCGTCAGGCTGCGGAAGGCTCCTATGCCGGCGGCTTCGGCCAGCCGCGCGCCGAGTCGCGGCAAAGGTTACGCGGCGCGAGCCAGAAGCTTCAGGTCAGGGCGACTGCCTCGGCGCGCGTGGGTGTGGGGCCGCGCCCGGCGCGCTGGTGTGGCTGGTGGCTGCGGACGCAATTAGGCGGCGGGCCCGAGCTCAATCTCGCTCGCAACTGGAAAAGCTGGGGCCGCCCGTCAGGGCCCAGGGTTGGGGCGGTGGTGGTCTGGTCAAGCCATGTCGGCGTCATCACCGGCCGCACCGCGAGCGGGCAATGGATCGTGAAATCCGGTAATGACGGCGGCAGAGTGCGCGAACGGCCACGCTCGGTGTCAGGCGCCGTGTTCCGCGCGGCCTAGCGATACAAGGGAGGGATATCTGCATCCCTCCCATTCTCCGCATCATTCCCGCGAAAGTGGCAATAATCCTGTGGTCACGAGCTGGTTGCTGGATCGCGCGGCCAAGCCGGGCGATGACAAGAGGTGTTCGATCGGGCGGACTATTCGGCGGCTTCGGCCACAGGCTCGAGTCCGGCGAGATGTTTCTCCGCCTCCAGCGCCGCCATGCAGCCTAGCCCTGCCGCGGTCACCGCTTGGCGATAGACATCGTCGGCGACGTCACCGGCGGCATAGACACCGGATACGCTGGTCGCGGTGGAGTGCGGCGCGGTAACGATATAGCCCGTCGGCTTGATGTCGATCTGGCCTTTGAACAGCTCGCTCTGCGGCTCGTGACCGATGGCGATGAAGACGCCGTCCACCGGAAGATGCACGATCTCACCGGTGATGGTGCTCCGCAGATTGACGCCGGTCACGGAGAGCGGGTCGGCGATGCCGGTGACCTCATCGAGTTCGGTGTTCCACAGGATCTCGATCTTCTTGTTGGCAAACAGCCGCTCCTGGAGAATCTTCTCCGCGCGCAGAACGCCGCGGCGGTGCACCAGCAGCACCTGCTCGGCGATATTGGCGAGATAGATCGCCTCCTCGACCGCGGTGTTGCCGCCACCGACCACAAGCACCTTCTTGCCGCGATAAAAGAAGCCGTCGCAGGTGGCGCAAGCCGAGACGCCGTAGCCCTTGAAGCGCTCCTCTGAGGCGAGGCCGAGATATTTCGCCTTGGCGCCGGTGGCGATGATCAGCGTATCGGCCGTGTATTCAGTGCCGCTGTCGCCCTTGAGCCAGAATGGGCGCCGCCTCAGGTCCACCTCGAATATGTGGTCGTTGATGATCTCGGTGCCGACATGCTCGGCTTGGAGACGCATCTGCTCCATCAACCAGGGGCCTTGGATTACATCGGCGAAGCCCGGATAGTTCTCGACGTCAGTGGTGGTGGTCATCTGGCCGCCGGTGTGGATGCCGGTGATGAGCAGCGGCTTCAGCATGGCGCGCGCGGCATAGATGCCCGCCGTGTAGCCGGCCGGGCCCGAGCCGATGATGACGACCTTGGCGTGGCGGGTGGCTGCCATTGGTTTCGCCCCTCAGTGCAAGCAGGAGGCAACAGGTAAGCGTTAGGGCCGCCCTGCGCAACCCGGCGCTCACAGGACCCGATTCACTTATCCATTTCAAGACACTGCGGGCCGGCCCGGAGCGTTCCGAAGAGGCGCGTCGACGAACCTGCGACAATTTTTGGAATGAAAAAGTCCAAGTTTCTTTTCGATTCTTTTGGCTATAGGACGTAAAATTGCGCAGGCGGCGCCGAACCGGGCCGGGCCGGGCCGGGGCTCGGCGCTCCGATCAGCCCGACGGCCTCCGAGGAGTAGGCAGAATGCGTTCAGCCCGGCTCGATGCCACCGATTGGCGGATCCTGCGCGAGTTGCAGGCCGACGGGCGCATTACCAATGTGGACCTCGCCCGCAAAGTCGGGATCTCGGCGCCGCCTTGCCTGCGCCGGGTTCGCGCGCTCGAAGAGGCAGGCATCATCAAGGGCTTCACCGCGATCCTCAACGACAAGGCGCTTGGCTTCGACGTGTCGGCCTTCGCCATGATCAAGCTGCACAGCCAGGCCGAAGCCGATCTCATCGCCTTCGAGGAGCGGGCGCGCAGCTCGGCGATCGTGCGCGATTGCTACATGCTCTCGGGCGAGATCGACTTCCTGCTGCGCTGCGTGGCGCCGGACCTAAGCGCGTTCCAGGATTTCATCATCCATGAACTGACGGCGGCGCCGAATGTGGCGAGCGTGAAGACCTCGCTCGTAATCCGCGCTTCGAAACATGCGGAAGGTGTGCCGGTGGAACTGGCCGCCGATGCGAGCGCGTTACCTAAGTCGGTGACGCGGACGCGCGGCTGAACGGGCGGTGGCGCGCCATGCCAAGAACTGAAGTTTCCAATCCCATTCTCGTCGAAGTGACGAGAGGAGGGGTGGTCGAGAGCCGCCATGCCGGCGCCATCGCCATTGCTGATGCCGATGGGCATCTCGCGCTTGCACTCGGCGATGTCATGCGGCCGGTATTTCCGCGCTCGGCGGTGAAGGCGCTGCAAGCTATTCCCCTGGTCGAGAGCGGCGCTGCCGATGCGTTCGGGCTTGGCGAGGAGGAACTCGCCGTCGCTAGTGCCTCGCATAGCGGCGAGCTTGTGCATGTCGAGGCGGTGCGGAGCCTGCTCGCAAAGGCCGGGCTCGACGAAAGCCATCTCGCCTGCGGCGCGCATTGGCCGGTGAGCGAGCGCGCCATGCGTGAGCTAATTGCGGCACGGCGGAGGCCGCTGGCCATCCACAATAATTGCTCCGGCAAGCATGCCGGGATGCTGGCCGCGTGCGTCCATCTCGGATTCGACCCGCGGGGCTACGAACGCCGAGACCATCCAATGCAAGTCATGATCCAGGGAATCATTTCAGAAACTTGCGGAGTCGCGTTGACGGAGAATGGAATGGGGGTCGATGGCTGCTCGGTGCCGACTTGGTCCCTGCCATTGGCAGCATTAGCGCGCGGCTTCGCGCGGCTCGGCGCGGGTGTGGGTCTGGCACCGGGGCGGGCCGAGGCGGCGCGCAGGCTGCGCGAGGCCTGCTTTGCCCACCCGATGCTGGTGGCGGGGGAGGGGCGCTTCGATACCATCGCCATGCGGGCGCTGGCGCCGGAACTCTTCGTCAAAGGCGGCGCCGAAGGCGTGCATTGCGCCTCCCTGCCGGGGCTCGGTCTGGGCATCGCGCTCAAGGTCGACGACGGCGCCAAACGCGGCACGGAGCGTGCCCTTGCCGAGGTGGTTGCCACGCTGCTCCCAGGGGCGCGCCTGGCGCTGGCCGATCAATTGGAAGGGGAAATCCTCAACTGGCGTGGTCTTGGCGTTGGGCGAATCCGGGCCGGTTCCCAGCTCCTCGAGGCGATCGCCACGCTGGTTGCCGCCCCTGGGCGCGCGGTCAAGGGCGCGGCCGGTTAGCAGGCGCCGGCCGGAGGCGGCCACAATGCTGGCCGGATTGAATCGCTATGAGCATAATGGCGATTATCGCCACAGGAGTAGGGGCTATGCAGTTCGGACGATTGAGCTTTGCCGCCGTTCTCGGCGGGATGACGATAGCCGGGGTCTGGCATGCCGCTGACGCGCAGACGCCGCCGAGTGGTCAGCTCAAATGTCATGTCGAGGGCGGGATGAGCTTCATCGTCGGCTCCAGCCGGCAGGTCGATTGCATCTATACGCCATCGGGTGGTGGCCAGCGGGAAGCCTATGCCGGCAGCATCAACAAGATCGGTATCGATATCGGCTGGGAGAAGGGCGGCACCTTGCTCTGGGGCGTGCTGTCGCCGGCACTGACCCAGGGCCCGGGGGCGCTATCCGGCAATTATATCGGCGCCACGGCCGAAGTAGCCGCGGGCGTCGGCGCCGGGGCTAACGCGCTGGTTGGCACCAACAAGGTGGTGCTCAATCCGATCAGCGTGACCGGCGATGTCGGCATCAATCTCGCCGCAGGAATCGCCGATCTCGATCTCAATTATGTGGGACAGCGCTAGGAGCGGGCAACGTTGGCGTAGATCGTCAGGTTGCTGTAATGCTCGGCGCTGGCCTGCACGAGGTCCGGCCCGGTCGGCGTGGGCCCGCTCATGGCGCGCACGGCGCCGCCCTTGGCGCCGGAGATCAGATTGCCGGTGATCAGCGCCGCGCCCGCGGCCGGGTCGGTCGAGACGCCAATGCCGATATGGGCGTTGCGGATCAGATTGTCGGTGACGTTCACGTCGCGGAGATAGGGCCCCCAGCCGATCAGGATGCCGAAGGCGGGTGAACCGTCGATCACGTTGCCGCTGACGGCGCTGTCGGCCTCGACCCCGATGCCGATGCCGCGGGTTTCGACGTCTTTGCGCGCGAACACGTTGCGGATCAAGTTGCCCTGCACGACCGCCAGTCTGCCGCCTTCATTGAAATTGGTGACGGAAATGCCCATCGCGGCCTTGTCGACGAGGTTGTTGGCGATCACCACGCCCTCGAAGGCGAATTCGGCATAGAGCGCGACCTCGCCGAGCCGGGCGCAGGAATTGCCGATCATCTGGCAATTGGAGCCGGAGTTGGAGCGGATGGCCGAGAAGGCGCAATCGGCGATGCGGTTGCCGCTGATCAGCACCGAGCCCGCGCGAAACACGGCGATGCCGTTGCCGTTCTGGCCGCTGCCGCCGCTTTCGGCGGCGATGCGCTCGACGCGGTTACCGGAGACGATGGTGCCGTCCTCGCCAGTTTCGGAGCGCCAAACCTGAATGCCGTTATCGCCGCAATCGTGCACATGGTTGTGACCGATCTGAAGGCCCGCGGCATCCAGACTGAACAGGCCAGTTTTGCGGATGTTGTCGATCTCGCAATTTTCGACCTTGCCTTCCACTTGGCGCAGCACCGCGCCGTCCTCGCTGCTGCCGGTGAAGCGGCAGCCGGTCAGATCGAGGTGTTTGGTCCGGGTGGCGGCAAGCAGCGCGCCGCCGTCGCCCAGCAGTTGACCGTCGCCCTGGAGCACGAGGCCGGCTAATCGCACATTCTCGACATCGTCGAGGGCGATAATGGCGCCGCCACCGCGATAACGCAGGATCGTGCGCCCAGCTATCCCCTCGATTTGAGTGCCCGATTTGAGGGTGAGGCGATTGGTGGAATAGACGCCCGCAGGCAGGAACAGCGGGGTGCCGGTCTCGGCCGCATCGTCGGCCGCAAGCTGCAAGGTCGCCGTCTGGTCGATTTCGCCGCCGCCCGGCACGATGCCATAGCTGCTGAAGCCCGTGCGCGGGTGTGCGTTCTCGCGGGCGGAAGCGAGGCGGGGGCCCGCGGCCGCGGCGATACTCGCGCCCAAACTCCCCAACAGGACTTGCCTGCGTCCGATGCTCATTCTCAGGCCTCCTTCGCGCCGATGACGGTTTGAGTCAGGTCCGATGCCGAGTCAGCCCGGGCGGTGCGTCTTGCACGCACCGGCGCAAGGTCCAAGCCGAAGCGGAGGATCGCCTGCGCGCCACGGAGCAGGGTTGCCTCGCTTACGCCTTCGGCCTCCACCGGTGGAATATGGACGAACAGGGCGACGCTGTCGCTCGTCTTAGCCCAGGCCAGCGAGTGATAATAAAGAAAGTTGCAGAGATAGCTCCCTGCGGACCGGGAACTCGCCGCAGGAACGCCGCAACCCCTGAGACGCGCGGCCAACTCCGGAACCGGCAGGGCAGTGTCGATCCGCTCAGGCCCCCCGAAATCTACGCGAGCGCTTGCGGGCAGGGCGCCGCTCGCATCGGCCCGCGGGCTCGTCCGGTTATGCGCCGACCGTTCCAGGCGCAGCGCCTTGGCGCGCTGATGAATGCCGAAATGAATCATTAAAGTCGGTTGCAGGCTTGCGTAGAACTTGGGCATGAAAGTCACGGCCCGCCATTCCGTGGGAAGCACCCGCGCGTTGAGTTCGGCATCGCATTCAGGGGGGGCCCACTCGACTAGCGCCTTGGCAAGCCAAGCCGAAGGGTTCTCCGGAGCCCCGGGAAATGGGCCAAAGCCCGTGATGAGCACGCGCGGCCTTGCCATAGCCATGGACTTACAGGCGGGCCGGGCAGGAGGAAAGCAAATTTGGGTGATCTACTCGGGGTCCTTAATGCCGGCGAGGCGGGCCAGCTCCCCGGCGGCGGCCCCAGGCGTCATCTGGCCTTGCCGCACCTTGTCCTCGAGCTCCTGGAAGGAGCGTGCGGCGCGGCGGCCGCCCTTGAAGGCGGCGAGCAGGCGCTGCTCGAAAATTTCGCGCATCCAGGCGGCGGCCTGATCGCTGCGCCGCTGGCCGAGCGCGCCTGACGTCCGCATCGCCTGGTGTCGCTGCTCGACCTTTGTCCAGAGCTCGTCAAGTCCTCGGTTGTCGCGGGCAGAAAGCGTCAATACCTGCGGATCCCAATTGGGATGCCCCGCGGCGAGGATGTGCAGCGCGGCGCGATACTCCATCGCCGCACGATTGGCGCGCTCGATTTGATCTCCGTCGGCCTTGTTGACGGCGATGATTTCGGCGAGTTCGAGCAGTCCTCGCTTGATTCCTTGCAGCTCGTCGCCGGCGCCGGGAATGCCCACTACCACGAAGATATCGACCATGTTGGATACGGCGGTTTCCGACTGCCCGACGCCGACGGTCTCGACCAGGACCACGTCATGGCCCGCGGCTTCGGCGAGCGCGATGGTCTCGCGCGTGGTCTTGGTGACGCCGCCAAGCGCGTCGCCCGCTGGCGAGGGGCGGATGAAGGCGTTCGGCTCGCAGGCCAGCCGCCCCATGCGCGTCTTGTCGCCGAGGATCGAGCCGCCGGTGCGCGAGGAGGTCGGATCGACGGCGAGCACGGCAACCTTATGCCCCTGGGCGACGAGGTTCAGCCCGAGTTGGTCGATCAAGGTCGACTTGCCGGCGCCGGGCACGCCGCTGATCCCCACCCTGACGGACTTGCCGGTAAAGGGCAGCAGCCGTTCGAGCAGGGCTTGCGCCGTCGCCTGATCCTCCGGCTTGGCGCTTTCGACCAGGGTGATGGCGCGGGCGAGCGCCACCCGGTCGCCCGCGCGGATCGCCTCGGCGGTCCGCTCGATGTCGTACTTTGCGGTGGCGTTGCCGGACATGGCATGCGGGTAGGGGCAAACCCGCCCGAGTGCAAGACCGTTATGACTGAAGGCGACGCTATTCGGCCGCTTGCTTCGCGCCGGTGGCGCCGAGCTTCTTGAGCAGGTCGATGGCCGCCTCGGCGATCGGCGTGCCGGGGCCGAAAATGGCCTTGGCGCCGGCAGCGTAGAGTTCGGGATAGTCCTGCGGCGGGATCACGCCGCCGACCACGATCATGATATCGCCTCGGCCTTGTTGCTCGAGCGCCTCGCGCAGGGCAGGGACCAGCGTCAGGTGTCCGGCGGCAAGCGACGACACGCCGACAATATGCACGTCGTTCTCGACCGCTTGGCGCGCGGCCTCCTCGGGCGTCTGGAACAGCGGCCCGATATCCACGTCGAAGCCGAGATCGGCAAAGGCGGACGCGATCACCTTCTGGCCGCGGTCATGGCCGTCCTGTCCCATCTTGGCGACCAGGATGCGCGGACGCCGTCCCTGCTCGGTCTCGAAGCTTTCGATCAGCTCCTTGATGCGGTTCATGCTGCCGTCCATGCGACCCATCTCCGCCCGGTAGACGCCGGTGATCGCGGAAACCTCCGCCCGGTGGCGGCCATAAACCTTTTCCAGAGCATAGGAGATTTCACCCACCGTTGCCTTAACGCGCGCGGCCTCGACCGCGCCTTCGAGCAAATTGCCGGTTCCTGTCTCGGCATAATGGGTGAGCCGGTCAAGAGCCTGCTGGACTTGCTCCTCGCTCCGCTCGGCCTTGAGCCGGGCGAGCTTGTCGAGCTGTTGACGGCGGACGGAGCGGTTGTCGACCTTGAGGATGGCGATCTCGGCGTCGCTGTCGGGGCGGTATTTGTTCACGCCGACAATGGTTTGGCGTCCCGAGTCGATGCGGCCCTGGGTGGCGGTCGCCGCCTGCTCGATCATGCGCTTGGGGATGCCGGCGGCGATCGCCTTGGTCATGCCGCCGAACTTCTCCACCTCCTCGATATGCTTGAGCGCGCGCGCGGCCAGATCGTAGGTCAGCCGCTCGACATAAAAGCTACCGCCCCAGGGATCGATGACGCGGGTGGTGCCGCTCTCCTGCTGGAGCATGAGTTGGGTATTGCGGGCGATACGCGCGGAAAAATCGGTCGGCAAGGCCAGCGCCTCGTCGAGCGCATTGGTGTGCAGCGACTGAGTATGACCCTGGGTCGCCGCCATGGCCTCGATGCAGGTGCGCACGACGTTGTTGAACACGTCCTGGGCGGCGAGACTCCAGCCGCTTGTCTGGCAATGGGTGCGGAGCGCGAGGCTGCGCGGGTCCTTCGGCTTGAACTCTTGCTTGATGAGCTTGGCCCAGAGCAGCCGTGCGGCGCGCATCTTGGCGATCTCCATGAAGAAATTCATACCGATCGCCCAGAAGAAGGAGAGCCTGGGCGCGAACGCGTCGATATCGAGGCTGGCCGCCACCCCCGCGCGTACATATTCGACGCCGTCGGCGAGCGTGTAGGCAAGCTCGAGGTCGGCGGTCGCTCCGGCCTCCTGCATGTGATAGCCGGAGATCGAGATCGAGTTGAATTTCGGCATCTTCTGCGAGGTGTAGGCGAAGATGTCGGAGACGATGCGCATCGATGGTGCGGGCGGATAGATATAGGTGTTCCGCACCATGAACTCTTTGAGGATGTCGTTCTGGATGGTGCCCGAAAGCTCGGCGGCCGGCACGCCCTGCTCCTCGCCGGCGACGATGAACAGCGCCAGCACCGGCAGCACCGCGCCGTTCATGGTCATCGACACCGACACTTTGTCGAGCGGAATGTGGTCGAACAGGGTGCGCATGTCGTAGATCGAGTCGATCGCCACGCCGGCCATGCCGACATCGCCGGTCACGCGCGGATGATCGGAATCGTAGCCGCGATGTGTGGCGAGATCGAAGGCGATGGAGACGCCTTGCTGACCCGCGGCGAGGTTCCGCCGGTAGAAGGCGTTTGAGTCCTCGGCGGTCGAGAAGCCGGAATATTGCCGGACGGTCCAGGGCCGCTGCAGATACATCGTGGGGTAGGGGCCGCGCAGATAAGGCGGCACGCCCGGCATCCCGTCGAGGAAGTCGAGGCCGTCGAGATCGTCGGCGCCATAGGCCGGTCTCACAGCGATGCCTTCCGGTGTCTGCCAGGCGGGAGCGTCGGCGGGCGCAGCGGCGGCGTCCGATTTCTCGAAACTCAGCTTGGCGAATGAGGGGATACGCGTCATTTACGGTCGATCTCGACGTAAGCGGCTTTGAGAATTTGCAGGGTATCACACCCCTGGTGAAGGAAGGTGCTAACGCCAGCCTGCTCCAGCGCGGCCTGGTTGGCGCCGGGCTTGCCGGCGAGATAGACGCGCGCCGCGTTGGCTTCCGACAGCGCCTTGGCGGCGCTCTCGGCTTCGCGCTCATAAACCTTGTCGGAGGAGCAAAGACAGGCGAGATGCGCGCCCGATTCCGCGAATCGTTCCGCGAGGTTGTCGCCTTTTCCTGCGACCGCTTCGATGCCGCCGGACTCGAACAGGCTCTTGGCGAAGCTCGCGCGCGCGTTGAAATCGGCGGCGCGGCCGAGACAGGCGAGGAACACCTTCGGCCGCGTGCCGTGCTTGGCAAGATAGGCGTCGCTCCGGTCGCGCAGGCGCTCGAACGGTTCGGCCAGCCTGATCGGCGCCAAGATCATCTCGTCGGAACAGAGCGCGGCGAGCCGCATTTGCGCCAGCACGGCAACCCGGCCCTCGGCGAGATCGGGGAAGTCGCTGGTGCCGACGAGAGAGTCCTTGCGGCGCGCGATATTGGCTTCGCGCGCGGCGCGCACCTTGGCGATGGATTTTTGGATCGATCCTGACTCCAGTGCGTCGGCCGCGCCGCCTTCGCGCTCGATTCCCTGGAACAAAGCCCATGCGGTCTGACAAAGTTCTTCGGTCAAGGTCTCGATGGCGCCGGAGCCTGCGGCCGGATCGGCGACGCGATGGATATTCGCTTCCTCGATCAGGATGGTCTGAGTGTTGCGGGCGATGCGCCGAGCGAAGGCGTCGGGCAATCCAAGTGCGGCGCTGAAGGGAACCACCGTGATGACGTCGGCGCCGCCCGCCGCGGCGCCAAGCGCAGAGATGGTGCCGCGCACGATATTTCCGTGCGGGTCGCGCTTGGTCATCATGCGCCATGCCGTCTCGGCGGCGACCAAGGCCGGACGCGGCGTGAGCCCGCACGCCTCCTCGACTCGCGTCCAGAGTTTCCGAAGCGCGCGAAACTTGGCAATGGTGAGGAACTGGTCCTGGTCGGCGGCAAGACGGAAATAGATGAGGCGGCGCGCCTCGTCGAGCGGAATGCCGCCATCCTCCAGCGCGCGCAGATAAGCGAGCGCGCTGGCCAGGGCAAAGGCGAGCTCCTGCGCCTCCGAGCCGCCCGCGGCGTGAACCACGCGGCCATCGGCAGCGGCGAAGGGGCCGGCGAACCCCTGGTCCGCGAGATCGGAAATCAATTCGCCGGCTATCTGTGCGATCACCGGCCAGGGCAACGGCATGTCGCCGGTCAAGGCCATGACGGCCAGCGGAGCGAAGCCGAAGCGAATTTTCACGTCCTTCGGCGCAAGCCCGCGCGCCTTCACCAGCGTGGCGATCAGGCCCGCGGCGTCCTTCGACTCGATGCTTAGATCGAGATCGAGCGCGATACCCCAATCGAGATTGACATTGTCGAGCATCGTGCTGATCGCGGCGCCCGTGGCCGGCACCGCGTAGCCATAATCGCCGACGGCTCCTTGGAACACGAGTTGGAGCGCGCCTGCGCCGTTGTTCAGGTCTTCGAGGATCTGCTTGTTGGCGGCCTCGGGATCCGGCAGGTCGATTCGCTGCATGACGGCCCAGGGCGTGCCCGGTGCGCGGCCGATGATGCGGCTCGCTGCGGGGGCACGCGCGTAGAGCGGCTCGATGCCGATGCCGTCATAGCTCTCGGAACGAAGCGCTGAGAAGGGCGCGCCCTTCAAGGCTTCTTCCACAAGCGCCCTCCAGGCCGCCTCATCTTCGGCCGGGAAGTCGCGGGTCAGCGAAAGTTCCACCATTCCTCTCAAGCTCTGAGCGATTTCAAGCCCCTCCTAGCATGAAGGGAAAGCGGCAAGGAAGCCGCACCGGCGTCTTTGCGGCCAACCCACGGAAAAGCTAAAGTGCGGGCCGGATTCGAGGAGGCGAGATGATGGCCAAGCGCGAAGCGGCGCCCGACGGGGAAAAGACAGCGGCACCGGGCAGGAAGCGCCGCGCCAAGAAGGCAGGCCCAGACCCGGCGAGCGGGGAAGCAGATGGGCCGGTGCCCGGCGCTAAGCCCCCGGAGGCAAGCGTCTATATCGGCCAAAGCATCAAGCCGGAATATATCTGGCTCAGGCTCGCCAACCGCCACGGGCTGATCACCGGTGCCACCGGCACGGGCAAGACCGTCACCTTGCAGGGTCTGGCGGAAAGCTTCTCCGACGCCGGCGTGCCGGTGTTCTGCGCCGACGTGAAAGGCGATCTCTCCGGTATGGCGGAAAAGGGCGAACCCAAGGGCTGGATCGAGGCCCGCGCCAAGGAGATCGGCTACACGGTCGACTACAAGGCCTATCCGGTGATCTTCTGGGACCTGTTCGGCGAGCAGGGCGCGCCGATCCGGGCGACCGTCACGGAGGTCGGACCGTTGCTGCTTTCTCGCCTGATGGATTTGAGCGAGGCGCAGGAGGGCGTGCTCAACATCGCCTTCAAGATCGCCGACGACGAGAAGCTGCCGTTGCTCGATCTCAAGGACTTGCAGGCGTTGCTCGAGGATTTGGCCGCGCGCGCCGACACGCTGACTACCAAATACGGCAATGTCACCAAGGCCTCGGTCGGGTCGATCCAGCGCTCCTTGCTGGTGCTTGAGCGGCAAGGCGCAGCGCATTTCTTCGGCGAACCTGCGCTGAAAATCACCGATCTGATGCGCACCGGGCGCGACGGGCGCGGCTATCTCAGCGTGCTCGCCGCCGACAAGCTGATGGAGTCGCCGCGGCTCTACGCGACCTTCCTGCTGTTCCTGCTGTCGGAGCTGTTCGAGGAACTGCCCGAGGTCGGCGATCCGGTCAAGCCGAAGCTCGTGTTCTTCTTCGACGAGGCGCATCTCCTGTTCAGGGATGCGCCCAAGGCGCTATTGGAGAAGGTCGAGCAGGTGGTGCGCTTGATCCGGTCGAAGGGCGTCGGCGTCTATTTCGTGACGCAAAATCCGCTCGACGTTCCCGACACCGTGTCGCGCCAGCTCGGCAATCGCATCCAGCATGCCTTGCGCGCCTTCACCCCGGCCGAGCAGAAAGCGGTCAGGTCGGCGGCGCAGACCTTCCGCAAGAATCCCAAGATCGATACCGAGCAGGCCATCATGCAACTCGGCATAGGCGAGGCGCTGGTTTCGACCCTCGATGAGAAAGGCCAGCCCAGCATGGTCGAACTGACCCTGGTCAAGCCGCCCAATGCCCGGGTCGGGCCGATCACCCCGGCCGAGCGCAAGGCTGTCATCGATGCGAGCCCGGTGCGCGGGGAGTATGAGCAGACCGAGGACCGAGAGTCGGCGTACGAAATCCTGAACAAGCGCACGGCCCAACGCGTCGAAGCCGAGGCCGCCCAAAGCGACGACGAGGCCCCACAACGGCGAAAAACGGGAACAGCCTCGCGCAGCGACAGCCCGCAGGGGCCCATACCGGCCCGGGTGATGGCTTTAATCTGGTTCATGTCGGTTGCCCCTTTCCGGACCAGGTCCCTGATCTGGCCGCCCGTCACCATTTCACACAGACAGACGATTTCATCATCATGGATCTGATCTATGGGAATTTCCCGGGTAAGGGGTCTTGAAATATCCTCTTTCTGGATTGTAAACGCCACGATTTTTTTAGCCACAGCGGCCGGTGTTTTGATCCGGATAATCTGGGTCCGGTTGCTTTCCTTTGATGTTTTGGCACC
>JAWOJH010000187.1:0-5795 GCA_046481725.1 Methyloceanibacter sp.
TCTTGGCGCTCGCGGTGCTCGCCGCCTTCCTGCTGTTCGGCCTCAGGCTCGGCATCGTCGGCACGCTCGCCGTCACCGCCGCCACGGCGCTCGCCTGGGCGAGCCTACAGGGCGTCGTCTAGCCGAAGCAATCGGCCTAAGCCGCAGACTTAGCGCGGAACCCAGAGATTGACGAAAGGCGCTCTCACCCAGGTGCCGCCACGGCCGCTGTAAACGCGAGCGAAGGGCGCGCGGACATAGGTCTCGCCGCGGGCGTCGTCGACCTCGGTCAATGGGGCGCGCACATAGGTGCCGTTGCGGCGCCAGCGACGATTGTAGTAGCCCACCTCCTGCACCAGCGTGACCTCGGCGGGCGGCTTGAGTACGGGACCCGGCGCGGCGTGACTCGGCACCGATAGTCCGGCGAACAACATGGCGCCGGTGGCGGCGAAGGCGAGATAGAGGGATCGAGTTGTCATTCGTGAATTCTCCTTAACCAAGCCCCGTCACCTATTGGCTGTGCCAGACGCGGGGAATGTGGCGAGGGGCCGCCTCTATGGCAAGGCGAAACTACAGCCAGCCTCTGCTCTTGAAATAGAGATAGGGCAATATGGCCGAAAGTACCATCAACCCCAGCGCGAAGGGATATCCCAACAGCCATTGCAACTCCGGCATGAACTCAAAATTCATGCCGTAAATCGAAGCGATCAAGGTCGGCGGCAGAAATACGACGGCCACCACCGAGAAAATCTTGATGATGTCGTTCTGCCGAATGTTGACCATGCCGAGCATCGCATCGAGCAGGAACACGATCTTGTTGGCAAGGAAGCTCACATGATCGGTCAGCGACTGCACGTCTCGCGCGGCGGTGCGCACGCGCGCCTTCAGCGCCTTGTCGTCCTTGCGCTCGGTCACCGCATGCGTGAGAAAAGTCAGCATCCGTCCCAGCGAATGAGTGCTCTCCCGCGCCCGCGAGGTCAATTCCCCTTCCCGGCCGATGGACTTGAGCAGCACGTCGAAGCGCTTCTGCCGCGACGCCTGCCCGCCCTTCATGTCGAAAATGGACTTGGAGAGCTGATCGACTTCCGCCTGGATTGACTCGACAATGTCTGCCGCGCGATCGACGATCATCTCGATCAGCGCCACCAGGACGGTCATGCCATTAGCGAGCGTCGCCTCTCGGCCGCAGCGGGAGACGAACAGCCCGAAGGCCCGCGGCTCGGCATAGCGCAGCGTGACCAGCCGGTTGCCGGCGAGGATGAAAGTGATTGGCGTGGTGTTCGGCTCGGGCTGGTCCGCCCGATAGATCACCGACGCCGTCATGAATAGCGCGCCGCTTTCCTGATAGAGGCGGCTCGATGCCTCGATCTCGCGCTGCTCCTCTCGCGTCGGCACGTCGAGCTTCAGCGCCCGTTCGATCTGGGTTTCCTCTTCCGGCGTCGGATTGAGGAGGTCGATCCATACCGCAGCCTCGGTGATCCGGGGCTTGCCCTTCTGGCGCTGCAGCGCCCCATTCCGGGTCTCGTAGATGGATAGCATCGAGTTTCCCTTTACCCGGCCGGCCCTTCTGCCCGGCGGCGGCCGCGACCTTATAGCAAGCGAGCCGCTATGGGAGTGAGACAATCCCGGGCCCCCGGAGTGCTTTGACAGCGGCCTGTCCAGGGTCTAACAAATAAGGCATGGGGTGGCTTCGTAGAGACAAGGATTGCATTGCGCTGGTTGTGGTCTGGGCGCTCGTGCTCCAGGCCGCCATCGTGGCCGTCACGTCCGGCGCGCATGCAGCGGCCTCCAAAACCGACAACCTCGTTCTCTGCACTCTGGAAGGCGCGGTCACCAGCCCGTCAGACCCGGACGAGGGCCACCACCGGAGCGACCATCCCTGCTGCACGATGTCCTGCCGTCTCACTTGCGGCGGCACCTGCGGCGGTTTGGTTTCGCTTGGCTTTCGCGTTCCCCTGCCCGCTTCAGTCGAAGCGCGGGCCGGATCGCCGCGCTGGATCGCCCCGCTCGGCCGGATCGCCGAGGCGTCCCTTGCGCAACCGCGCGCGCCCCCTCGCGCGTAAAAGGTAGCGCGATTTTCGCGTCAAGCCGCGGTGCAAAGCCCATCTCCGGGTGTCCACACCCCGGCGGCGCGATGAATTGGTAAGCCAATTTCATCCAAACCATGCCGGCACGAACCGGCACTCGGGGGCTGTCAATGTCACGTTTTTCACCGCCGCGCGCCGCGCGGGCGCGTCTTTTCTGCATCGCCGCCACAGCCGCTTGCCTGACCACCGGGGCGCAGGCCGATCCGCTATCGGATCATCATGCGGGCCAAGGCCCGCTGGCCGACCAGCATGCGCCAGCCGGCGTCATGTTCGACCATATGCACAAGGCCGGCGAGATCATGGTCGGTTTCCGCTATGCCGGCAGCTTCGCCGACGGCGGCATGCGGCACGGCGAGAAGTCGGCCAGCGACCAGCAAGTCATCGACCATGGCTGCACGCCGCATAGCTGCTCGATAAAGCCGACCGACATGACCATGCATATGTACATGCTCGACCTCATGTACGCCCCGACCGACTGGCTGACCTTGATGGTCATGCCGATGTGGATGAGCCACGACATGACCATGGGCCCGCTCAGGGGCGTGATGCCCAGCCATGACGATCACCATATGGACATGGATATGGGTGGCCATGGCGAGCATATGGGTTCGCATTCCCATGGCACCGAAGGCTGGGGCGATACGGTGTTCGGCCCGGAACTCCGTCTGGCCCATGGTCCGAACTATCATTTGCATGTCAGCCCGATGTTCAGCGCGCCGACCGGCCGCGTCGATATCGCCAGCAACGGCGTGTTCACCCATTACGGCATGCAGCCCGGCTCCGGCACCTGGGACTTCTGGCCGAGCATCACCTATACCGGCCGCGCCGACCGACTGACCTGGGGGGCGCAAGTGCTCGGCATCATCCGAATGGAAAAGGAGAACGAGTCCGGCTACCGGCTCGGCGACGTGTTCCAGACCACGTTCTGGGGCAGTTACCGCTTCGCCCCCTGGATCTCGGCCTCGGTGCGCGGACTCTATGCCGAGCAGGGCAAGATCGAGGGCCACTATGACGGGCCGCACAATCATTCGAGCCCGCCAGACCTCCAGTTCAACTATGGCGGCCGGTTCTGGGATATCGGCTTCGGCGTCAATACCGTCGTCACCGGCGGCCCGCTCAAGGGCCTGCGCTTGAGCGCGGAATGGCTACAGCCGGTGATGGACGACCCCAACGGCTACCAGCTCGAGCGGGAAGGCACGATCTGGGCCGCCGCCACCATGGGGTTCTAGCCGCGTTCCGGCGGCGCCTAATTCTTCTGCACGATGCAGGCGCCGCCGGCGGAGCGTAGCTGTTCGCAAAGCCGGGCGGCGTCGGCGCGGCTGTCCGCGCCGATCTGCACCAGATAAAGCGGCCGCCGCCCGCGGCTCAGATTGCGCTGCGGCACCACGAACGGATCGCGGTCTGCGAGCGTTGCGGTGTAGCGCTGCCTGAGTCTCGCGAATTGGTCGAGCGCCTTGGCCTTGGAGAACGAGGTCGAGACATTCACCCCCCAGGGCCGCCAAGCGCCGCTTGCCGTCAGCGGTTCGGTCTCGAACACCGCGCGCACCACCAGCGGCGCGAGTTTGCGGCATGACTCCAACACTTCCGCGCCGGCGGTCTTCAGCGCCTCGGGCAGATCGGTTTCGGCAAGCTTCCAGTCCTCCGCGGCGCGGCCGGTGATGAACCGGACATAGTCGCGCGTCTCTCCGGGCAGCCCGCTCGAGCCAGAAAGCCATGACCGCACCCGCTCAGAGCCGGCATTATAGGCTGCGGCCGCCAGCCCGAAATTGCCAAACTGGCGCCGTAGATCCGCGAGCAGGCTGGCCGAATGGGTGATGGCCGATTTCGGTTCGAACGGGTTGGCGAGCCCGCGCTCCTCCGCCGTGCCCGGCATGAACTGGGCGATGCCTTGCGCGCCCTTCGGGCTCACCGCGCGGGGATTGAACCGGCTCTCCTTCCAGATCAGCCGCACGAAGGGCATCGGCGGCAGGCCGCGCGCTTCGGCCTGCTGCTGCATGATCGGGCAAACGATGTCGACGAAGGGCTTGGGCCCGGACAGCGCCAGCCCCGCCTCTTTCGCGCCCGCCTCGACCTGCACCGCGAGATCGGCCGCCTGCGCGGCGGCGGGCACCGCTAGCAGTCCACCCAGCAATGCGGCGATCCACATCACTCGCATCGTGCAAATCTCCGACAAATCCGGGAGCACGTGAAGCGGCTAGTTCATCAGCCCGGCGCTGACGCCTCCCGCAGCTTCGAGCCTCCCGCTCAAGGAACCGGCGCTTCCGCAGTCTTGCCGATCTTGAGCTTCCGTCCCGGCCAAGGGCAAGGTCGAGGTGAACGGGGTCAAGCTCGAGGCGCGCGACGGTGCGGCCGTCGCCGACGAGGCGCTGCTCGCCGTCAAGGCGCTTGAGGACGCCGAGATCGTTCTGGTCGACGTGGCGTAGGAACGAACGAAGCGAGACGCCCCCCTCCCCCGCTCGCTTCGCAGAGCGGGCAGCGGCAAGAGCCGTTGCCCGCTTTTTTCTTGCCCCGGTACCGTACGAACGGGAACATTTCGCCGGCAACAGCGGTTATAGTCTCAGCCGCCAGTTGTGCCGAGGCGCTGGTGTCTTCTCCCAAATCGAAGAAAGGGATTTCGAATGATAAAACCGATTTTGGCCGCCACCGTTCTTTGCTTCGGCCTGGCAAGCGCCGCGCACGCGGTGCCGATCAAGCCCAGCGCGTCGCCGAGCGTGGCGCTGACAAGCGACCTCGTCGAGGTCGGCAAGAAGTCCTACAAGGGCAAGGGCAAATACAAGGGCTCCAAATACCGCGGTCACAAAGCTTACCGCGGCAAGTACCGGGCCGGACGCAAATACTCCTACGCCCCAAGAGGCTGGCGGAGTTACAGCTACCGGCCCTATGGCTGGTACGGCCGCGGCTGCGTCATCGTCGGGCCGCTCTGGTTCTGCCCGTAACCAATTTCCGCATTGCAGATCTCAAGCGAGGCAGGCCGGCAGATCGCCGGTCTGCCTTTCGCTTATTCGCCTCAGTTCACCAGCGCGCCGAAGAGGAGCGCGGCCTGCGGCAGGTGGAGTGCGGCCACGGCGGCGAGCTCAGCAAGGTCGCATCACGCATCCTTCACTTCGGTGTGCGGACGATCGGTGCCGGGATCGACCTCCTCGTGCCATTTGCCTTCCGCGGTCTCGTATTGGATACCGACGGTTTCGCCGGGCACGCGCTGCTCGCCGGCCGCGGTCCTGGCCGCGGCAAGCGCCGCTTCATGCGTCGGGAACGTCTCGGAAAAGGTGCCGCGCACCTGATAGGCCCAGCCATCCTCGTGTCTGACGATTTGGTAGACGAGCTTCGTCATCGGCGTCTCCTTGCAACAGTCGCGGCCCGAGCCTCGCATGTTACCCTCCTCGCCGCCAATGCGGCGTTGGCACGCCGAAGCGCTGCCGCGGCGCCTTCGCGTCCGGCCTATGCTTTTTCCCCTCAAGAGAGGGGTGGCGCGCCGAACGGCGCAGACTAGAAGTATCCGCGTCTTGGCGAGACGCGGCGGGCGCCTTCCGGCGCGCCACAGGCGCTCAAGTAGCAATTGCGCTCAAGTAGACCAGAGGCCGCTAGCGCATCAAATAATGCGCTCAAGTAGGCCAGAGGCCGCTAGCGCATCGCTAAGAGCGCCTGCTCATTTGCGGCGTCTTTGCTCGGCACCGGGCCCCGCTTTCCGTTGCCGGCTATGGCCGGGCGGTCAGTCAGCTCCTGACGGGG
>JAWOJH010000193.1:0-10060 GCA_046481725.1 Methyloceanibacter sp.
GCTGCGGCGCGGTGATGTAGAATTCCGGGAAGTTGCTCTTGTGCTCAGTCACGGGTCACCGACCGATGGCGAATCCAAACTGCTTTCAGACGAGATTAGTGGATGCCGGGCGGCGAAGGCAATCCGCCACGAGCACCTCATCTCACCTGTGTCAGTTTAGAATGGTTCAGGACTAAAGCGGGTTGATCACCACCACGCCGGCCAGGATGTCGTGCAGGCAGCGCTTGCGCGAGTCGAATAGGGCCCAGAGCAAGATAGGGAAGAACACCACCAGCGAGACCCAGAACAGCAAAGCGTGGAATGCGGCGATCAGCGGCGTGACCTTGCCGCCGTACCACATGCGCACCTCCAGCCCCATCATCCGCTGACCGATGGTCGCCGAGTTCGGGCCGCCGATGGTGATGGCATTGTAGCCGAGCCCGACCGCCGGAAAGACCAGGCCGAACAGCAGCCAGGCGAGACCCAGCGTGACAATGCCGAGCAGCGCGACCGCGACATAGGCGAGCGCCGTCAGCACCAGAATGATGATGGCGTCGACGACGAACGCGACGGACCGCTTCCTGATCAAGCCGGCGAAGAGCTGCGGCTGCGCAACCGGATCGTAGGCGTGCGGCTGATCGGCGAACTTGCCGCCGGCGCGCTGCGTAATCTGCTCGGTCATCGAAATCTCCTGTCCCCAAAGCGGGAATCTCTCGCGCGCTACATGGGGACGAAAGGCACGGCAAACAAGCGTACGAGCCTGCACCAAAGCGCGAGTTCCTACAGAACGGCTCGGCGGGCGGGTTGCCGTGGCGCGGCCGACACGTTAACAATTTTGTCGCGCGGGCTTGGGGGCCGAGCCGACGGGGAGCGTCCATGCGGAAAATATTGCTGTGGCTTGGATTTGCGGTCTTCCTGACGGCAAATCCCGTTTGGCAGAGCAAGGCCGCCGCTTGCGAGGGCTCGGAGATCATCTTCGAGGATCAATTCGCCGACGATGCCGGCGGCTGGCCGCTCAGGGACACGGTCGAGGTGCGGGACGGCCTGTTCATGTTCAAGCTGCCGCCCGACGATATGCAGTCCAACCTCAACCTCACCTTCACGGTCAGAGACGCCGACATCTGCTCCGAAACGGTATGGCCCAACGGAGACCAGCCGATGCTCGGCGCGGGGCTGCTGTTCTGGGGCGAAGACAACCGCACTTATTTCCAGTTCGGCATTCTCAACAACGGCAAGTTCTGGATTGCGCGCAAGCAGGACGGCAAATGGCTCGGCACCATCGCCGCCAATGTGGAGTCCGCTGCGATCAACACCGCGCCGGGCGAAGCGAATGTGCTGCGCGTCCGAGCCGAGGGCAACAACCTGACCTTCTATATCAACGGCACCAAGGTGCGCGAATTGCGCGGCCAGGCGCCGAAAGGCGATTGGCGGTTCGGTTTGTCCGGCGACAATTTCGACAAGGAGAAGGAATCGCGGATCGTGTTTAAGACCGTCAAGGTCACGAACTAGACCGCCAATTCGGGTCTTACGGCGCCCCTCGGAGCAACTTGGCGGCATCGCGCGCGAAATAGCTGAAGATGGCGTCGGCGCCGGCGCGCTTGCAGGCAAGCAGGCTCTCCATCATCACCCGCTCCCGGTCGAGCCAGCCGCGCTCCGAAGCTGCGGCGAGCATCGCATACTCGCCCGAGACCTGATAGACGAAGGTCGGCACTTTGCACGCCTCCTTCACCCGCCAGACGATATCAAGATAGGCGAACCCGGGCTTCACCATCACCATGTCGGCGCCCTCGGCGATGTCGAGCGCCACCTCGCGCAAGGCTTCGTCGCCATTGGCGGGGTCCATCTGATAGGCGAGCTTGTCGCCCTTGAACGTTGCCGACGAGCCCACCGCATCGCGGAACGGGCCGTAAAAGGCCGAGGCGTATTTAGCGGCATAGGCCAGTAGCTGCGTATTGGTGAAGCCGTTCGCCTCCAAGGCGGCCCGGATGGCGCCGATCCGCCCGTCCATCATGTCGGACGGCGCGAGGATGTCGCAGCCGGCCTCTGCCTGCACCAGCGCCTGCTCGATCAGCACTTCGAGCGTGCGGTCGTTGTCGATCTCGCCGTCGAGCAAGAGCCCGTCATGGCCGTGGCTGGTATAGGGATCGAGCGCCACGTCGCAGATGATGCCGATATCCGGCACCGCGTCCTTGATGGCGCGCACCGCCCGGCAGACGAGATTGCCTGGATTGAGCGCCTCGCTCGCGGCCTCGTCGCGCAGGGCCGGGTCGGTGTTGGGAAACAGGGCGATGGCGGGGAGCCCAAGCGTGGCGGCTTCCTCCGCGGCCTTCACCGCAAGATCGATCGACAGCCGCTCGACGCCGGGCATGGACTCTATGGCGGACCGGGTCCGCGTGCCGTCGATGACGAAGATCGGCCAGATCAGATCGTCAGTCGTCAGGCTCGTTTCGCGCACCAGCCGCCGCGACCAGGCATTGCGCCGGTTGCGCCGCATCCGCGTTGCCGGAAATCCGCTTTGCGCCGGAACTTGCGGCTTTGCCCCGGCGCGCTTGGCGCGTTCGCGGCGCAGCGAGATGGCCTTATGCTTGGGAGTCGCCACGGGTCCTACCTGCTTGCTCAATCTGCGGGCAAGCTAGCATCTGCGCTTTCAACCTGCCAACGCTCTTCGCCAGGATGGTTTGCCATTTACGGCTGCTATTCACAGTAGGCGGCACGCGAGCGCGCCTTCATATCGAAGTGAAAATGGTCCTTATGCGCCTCGTTGGATCCCGGTCCCAGCACGGTGCCGAAGCTGTTGCACGCGCCTTGATGCACCTTGCGTACGAATTCGCCCCCGTCGACGGTCCGGTCCGGCACCGGCGGGGTAGCGACCGGCGGGGGCTTGGGAGGCCCGCCAGGCTTCGCCTTGGCCACGGTTAGGATGCCGCGGCCGAGCGGGGCGACGCTCGAGACCGGCGGATCGGAAGCCATCGCCGCCACGCGGGAGGGATTCGGCAGCGGCAGCGCCGGGAGCTCGGTCACGATGCGCGGCCAGCTCGTCAGCACCGTCGCCTTGTCGCCCGACTGAAACAGAAATTCCGAGACATCGAGCGCATTGGCGAGCGCGTGCTCGCTCAACGGCGTGTCCGACCCGTTGTAGCGATTGCGGCAGACATAGGAGCTCGCGTTGGTAAGTTTGACCACGGCTGCCCCGAAGCGCGTCTGGGCCTCCGGCTGCACCGTCTTGTCGAGCCATTCGCTCAGCGCCTTGGCCATGGCGCAGGTCACCGTCGCGGGCGGCTCGACCGCGACCTTCGGGTTGTTGCCAAGGCCGCGGAGCAGGATCGGCGCCGGCGCCCCGCAGCGCCCTTCCTTGATCGGCGGTAGCGTCTCGTAATCGAGCGCAAGGTCCGGCAGCAGCCTGGCACAATCGGCCTTAGCCGCAGTCACCTCCGATGCGCTCCAGTGCACGGTTGGCGCGTCACCCGGGAGCGCCGCCGCCGGAGTCTCATTGTCCGCCGCGAGCGGATTGCGCTCAGGCGCCTGCGGTTGCTCGGCGCTCTGCGCCTGAACCGCGGATGGCAGCGCGACGAAGAGGAGAAGCCCAATTTGGGCAAGCCGGCTAAGCGTCATGCCGGTAGCCGGCCGCCTTTTCCGCGAAGCTTGTGATTTGGGGGATTGAGTGCTAGCTGCCCCGCACTCGTCGGCGGGTGGCGTCAAAGCACGCTGTTCCGGCGTCGTGGCATGAATGTTCCCTCGGGAGATTTCACGATTTGTCAGAGCTGCTGGGCATCACCTTCGAGGAGATCGACCGCGCCGGCGTGGTGACGCTCGACCGGCCTGCCAGACTGAACGCCCTCAGCCGCGAAATGTTCGAGGCCTTGAGCGCGCAATACCGGCGCTGGGCGCCTGCGCCTCACATCTATGGCGTGGTGATGCAATCGTCTCACCCGTCGGTTTTCTGTAGCGGCGGCGACCTGAAATTGCTGCACGAATGGGGCGAGCAGGGGGCGACCGACACGATCCGTGAGTTTTATCGGTCGGCCTATAGCCATGCCTGGGTCCTAGAGAAATTCATCAGGCCCAATGTTCCCCTGATCAACGGACTTTGTCTCGGCGGCGGCATTGGCATCAGCCTCTACGGCACGCATTGCGTGGCTGGGGAGGGCTACAAATTCGGTATGCCGCAAGTGGGCATCGGCTTTCTACCGGATATCGGTGGCACCTATTTCCTGCCCCGCCTGCTCGGCCGGACCGGACTCTATCTCGCGCTCACCGGGCGCATCATCGGTCCCGCGGAAGCCTATCGCCAGCGCCTCGTCACCCATTGCATTCCGGCCGCCCATTTCAGCGTCATCAAGGACGCGCTTGCTGACAACCATCCTATCGACCGGTTGCTCGATGGACTGCACCGCGACCCAGGCGAGGGCGAACTGGTACGGCACACCCCGCTGATCGACCGCGCCTTCGCGGAGCCGGGGGTCGAGGCGATCCTCGCCGCCCTCGACGCCGAACAAGGCGAACACGCCGAATTCGCGCACGAGACCGCCGCCGAGATCCGCAAGAAGTCGCCCACCTCGCTCAAGATCGCCTTCGCGCAGATGCAGCGCGGCAAATCGCTAGACCTCACCGCCGCGCTCAAGCTCGAGTTCCGCCTCGCCTCACACGTGATCAAGAGTCATGACTGGCGGGAAGGCATCGCCGCGCGCATCGCCGGTAAGGGACGCGCGCCAAATTGGCAGCCTGCCACCCTCGATCAGGTCGACGACGCGGCGATCGAGCGCCTGTTCTCCACTCCCGCCGAGGACGAACTCGACCTCGCGAGCGTTAGGCTGGGGCTTTGAACTGGGTTCAAACAGGAGCCAACATCATCAAAACTTAAGCCTAGAATTTCATGCAATCTTAAGCGTCTTGCTTAAGCTGATCTTAGGTCACGTCGCCTATCGTCATCGCTAAGTTGGGGATTAAACAACAACTAACGAGGGTAGGCGATGAGTGTAGCCCTGGATTTAGGGATCCGTGCCGGCGCCGACGAGGCAGAAGACCTCAAGGGCCGTTATCTTGTTTCTTTGAAGCTCATTGAGCGGCTGCATAGGTTGTTGCTCGATGTCATCAAAGACGAGTTCGAACGCTTGGGCCGTGCTGACGTCAATAGCGTGCAGGCGTTGTTGCTCTACAATATCGGCGATGCCGAGCTGACCGCAGGTGAGCTCACCAGCCGCGGCTACTATCTCGGCTCGAACGTTTCCTACAACCTGAAGAAGCTGGTCGATGCCGGTTACATCCATCATCAGCGTTCGACCACCGACCGTCGCTCGGTCCGCGTCAGCCTCACCGACAAGGGGCAGGAAGTGTGCAAGGTGGTGAACAGCCTCTACCAGCGTCAGCTCAAGTCGCTGCAGCAGGTCGGCGGGATCGGCTCGAACGAACTCGAAACCCTGAACAAGGCGCTGATCAGGCTCGAACGCTTCTGGACCGATCAGATCCGCTATCAGCTCTAACTGCTTTCGTGAGTATTCGGAAGTCTAGCCGCCCCGGCCGAAGGCGTCTTCGCCGGGGCGCTTGCCTTTAGTTCGCCCGGTACCGGGCGAAACTGCCTAAATTCGCCCCATTCCCCCGCTAGCACTTGAAGCTAGGCGGCGACCGCAACATGTAATGCGGGCAGCCTCGACGGCTTTGCGAGGGATATTTTTCTGTATCGGCGGCGGCGTAACGTCTCCCTCAACCCAGGGTCTTGCTGGAACTCTCGGGAGTTTCAGACCTTTGGCACTAGAGCGGTTAACGTAAAGCGCCTATAGTTATTTGGGATAGAAGCCGCCAAACGGGACGGGGAGCGGCAGATGCTTTCACAGCAGGTTGGCTCGAGAGTGGCGATTCTCCCCGCGCTGGGCGTTGCTATGCTGATCCTGGCGGGCGGCGCGTCGGCCCAGGCCGGTCCGTTCCAATGGCTGACCGGGAAAAACCAACAACAGCAACAACAGCAGCCGCAGCCGCAATATCAACAACCGCAGCCGCAACAACAGACCGGCAATCAGGGTTTCTTCCCGTTCTTCGGCGGGGGCCGGGGCAATCGGGGGGGCAATCGCGGCAACCAGGGTGGTCCGGATCTGACCGCCACGCCGCGCTCCGACGAGCTTCCGATGAACGACCCGGAAGCCTACATGATCACCAACCCGCCGCTCGGCATGCCGACGCTCTCCTCGCGCAATATCGAGGCGACCAAGGCGGCGATCCAGCGCTATCAGTCGATCGCGGGGCAGGGCGGCTGGCCGACCGTGCCGGCCAAGGCCATGCACCCGGGCCAGCGCGGACAGGAAATCGCAATACTACAGCGGCGCCTCGAGATCAGCGGCGATCTGGTCGGCATGAGTGTGCCCGGCGAGTACGACGCCGCCGTCGTGCAGGCGGTAAAGAGCTTTCAGTTCCGGCACGGACTGCCGGCAACCGGCAAGATCGACAGCAAGGCGATGATCGAGGCGCTGAACGTGCCGGCGTCGATCCGCGTCTCCCAGCTTCAGGCAAGCTTGAAGCGGCTGCAGAGCCTGTCGGCCAATACCGGCAGCGCCGGCCGCTATGTGGTGGTCAACGTCCCGTCCGCGCAGGTCGAAGCGGTCGACGGCGGGCAGGTGGCCTCGCGCCATGCCGCCGTGGTTGGCAAGCCCGAGCGTCCGACGCCCGAGATCACCAGCAAGATTCACGAGATCAACTTCAATCCTTATTGGTATGTGCCGCGCACCATCATCCACAAGGACCTGATTCCGAAAGGCCGGGCGTTCGCCGCGAGGGGCCAGGACATGCTCGCGGCCTATCGCATGCAGGCGTTCGACGCGGCCGGCAATCCGCTCGATCCGCGGCAGATCGATTGGAACGGCCCGGCGGTCTACAACTACAATTTCCGCCAGCTCCCCCAAGGCGAGAACTCGCTCGGCTTCGTCAAGATCAACTTCCCCAACAAGGACGCGGTCTATCTCCACGACACGCCGCTCAAGAGCCTGTTCGGCAAGGCGGTGCGTTTCGAGAGCTCCGGCTGCGTACGCGTGCATAACGTCGAGCAACTGGTCGCCTGGATCTTGCGCGACGCTCCGGGCTGGAACTACCAGCGCATCGCGTCGATGAAGCACACCGGCGAGCAGCTCGACGTCAAAGTGCCCAAGGCGGTGCCGATCTATCTCGCCTATATCACCGGCTGGGGCACGCCGGACGGCCAGGTGCATTTCGGCCGTGATATTTACGGCATCGACGGCACCTCGACCACGGCCTCCGCGTACTGAGCCTCCGCGTCTTGCTTAAGGTCGCCCAGTCGAACTGACGGCCTTCAAGTTGCTCGAGTTCCGATGGCAGGCTAGGCCACCAGCTTCACCGGAATTCGGAGATAAGCGCACGCCGTTCTCGTCCGCCGGCGGCAGCTTGCCCGCGCGCATATTCACCTGGATCGACGGCATCAGCAGCAAGGACGCCTCGAGCTTCGCGTCGCGAGCTTCGCGCATCGCCACGAACTCATCCTCACTGACGCCGTCATGGACATGAACGTTGTGCGCGCGCTGCTCGGCGACCGTGGTTTCCCAGGCATAGTCGTCTCTGCCCGGCGCCTTATAGTCGTGGCACATGAAGAGCCGGGTCTCCGGCGGCAGCGCCAGGAGCTTCCGGATCGAGCGATAGAGCTTGCGCGCATCGCCGCCCGGAAAGTCGGCGCGTGCCGATCCGAAATCCGGCATGAACAGCGTGTCCCCAACGAACACCGCATCACCGATCCTGTAGGCGACGTCGGCTGGCGTATGTCCCGGCAGGTGCAGCACTTCGACCTGAAAATTTCCAAGCGGGAAGCGCTCACCGTCGGCGAACAGCCGGTCGAACTCGCTGCCGTCGCCCTTGACGTCGGTAGCGTTGAATACCGGACGAAAGATCTTCTGCACGTCGCGAATATGTTCGCCGATCCCGACCTGAGCGCCGGTCTTGAGCTTGAGATAGGGCGCGCCTGACAGATGGTCGGCGTGGGCATGGGTTTCCAGCACCCAATCGACCTGAACACCCGCTTCGGCGGCGGCGGCCAGGATGGCGTCAGCCGATTTTGTCGAGGCTTTGCCGCTCTTATGGTCGTAGTCCAGTACCGGATCGACGATCGCGGCGCGCTTGGTTTCCGGATCGGCGACCAGATAGCTGATCGTGTTAGTGGGCTCGTCGAAAAAGGCTCTGACGGTTGGTTCCTGGCTCATTGCTTCGCTCCTCGTAGAGAATGTCCGGTTCGGTCTTGACGTATATATTAGCGTGTACTAAATTAGCAAGACCTAATGCACAACGAGGTCGCCATGCCGCGAGCCCCCGCCGATTTCGCCACGTTCGAAGCCAACGCCGCCAAGGTGGCCGATATCTTGCGCACCCTCGCCAACGAGCGGCGGCTGATGCTGCTCTGCAAATTGGTGGAATGGGGCGAGGCCAATGTCGGTTCCCTGGCCGAGGCAGCCGGTCTGTCGCAATCCGCCACCTCGCAGCACCTCGCCAAGATGCGCGAGGAAGGTCTGGTCGCCTTCCGGCGCGATGGCCAGACGCTCTGGTATCGCATCGCCGAGCCGAAGACGGAGCTTCTGCCTTCAGAAACTCTATTGCAGTGAAACGTGAGACCCCTCGATGACCCTGCCCACCGTCACACCTGAGCAAGCCAAGCACCTCATGACACAAGGCGCCACCCTGATCGATATTCGCGATCCCGGCGATCATGCGCGCGAGCGCATCCCGGGCGCGCGAAACATTCCTCTGCGCGCGCTTCACGATCTCGACGCCTTGCAAGCGCCGGTCTTGTTTTACTGCCGCGCCGGCAAGCGCACCGCCGACAATGCCGCTGCGCTCGTCGCCGCGGCACCGTGCGAGGCCTATATCGTCGCAGGCGGCATCGAGGCCTGGAAGAAGGCTGGCCTTGATGTCACCGTCGACCGCAGCCAGCCAATCGAGATCAACCGACAAGTGATGATCGCGGCGGGCAGCATCGTTCTGTCAGGGGTGCTGCTTGGCTATTTCGTGGCACCACAATTCTATGCGCTGGCGGGATTGATCGGTGCAGGCCTGATCTTCGCGGGAATTTCCGGCTGGTGCGGCCTTGCCATGTTGCTCGGCCAAATGCCCTGGAACCGGCCCGCACTCGGAGCGTGATGCCATGCCGCTCGGGGTCGTGCCTATCGCGCTACTGCTTTCATCGGGCGCGCTGGTCGGGCTCACACTCGCGCTGGTCGGAGGGGGCGGCTCGATCCTCGCCGTGCCGCTGCTCGTCTATTTAGTCGGGGTGCCTTCCATCCACATCGCCATCGGCACTTCCGCGATCGCAGTTGCGCTGAATGCGGCCGCGGGCCTGGCTTCGCATGCCAGGCTCGGCAACGTGAAATGGCCCTGTGCGCTCGTCTTCTCTGCCGCCGGCGTGGCCGGGGCACTTCTCGGCGCCAGCCTGGGCAAGCAGGTTGGCGGCCCCGAGTTGCTAACCTTGTTCGGTTTAGCGATGGTCGGGGTCGGTATCTACATGCTGGCCGCTCGCCGGGACTCGATCGCAAACGAAGTCCACCTGACTTCCGCCACTGCCACCCATCTTTTGCCGCGTTTGCTCGGCTTCGGCTTGGGTGTCGGCATGCTCTCCGGCTTTTTCGGCATTGGCGGCGGGTTTCTCATCGTGCCGGGTCTGATGTTCGCAACCGGCATGGCGCTGCAGAGCGCGATCGGCACGTCGCTCCTAGCAGTCACCGCTTTCGGCCTAGCCACCGCCGCCAGCTATGCCTGGTCAGACTTGGTCGACTGGCGGCTTGCGCTTCTGGTAATCGCCGGCGGGATCATCGGCAGCCTACTCGGCGCGCGAGCCAATGCCGCTCTCGCCGGCCATAAGCGGCTTCTCGCCATCGCCTTCGCGGCCCTGGTCATCGCCGCCGGGCTCTACGTCACGGCCAGCGCCACCGCCGCACTGCTTGCGGCCGTCAACTGACCGGGCTTGCAGGCTTCATTGACCACGCCTTGGGTGTTGCTGGCGCCCGCCAGCGACATGTGGTAGAGCCAGCCAACCCCTCAAGGAGGCGCCTGCGGGACGTTTTCCTTGAACCGGTCGGGGCGGATTTAGTTCGAGGAGCAG
>JAWOJH010000029.1:0-4702 GCA_046481725.1 Methyloceanibacter sp.
TCCTCGGCGGCGTCGATATAGATCGAGAAGTCGAAGAAGTCGGAGACGTAGGGAATCGCCTCGCCGTCCTTCGGCAGCTTGGCCGGCTGGAGCACGTTCAAGCCTTCGACGATGACGATATCCGCCTGGTCGACGACCAGCGTCTGGTCCGGGAGCACATCGTAGACGAGGTGGGAATAAACCGGCGCCTCCACCGGGCTGGTCCCCGACTTGACCGCCGCCAGGAAGGTCAGCAGCTTGGTCAGGTCGTAGCTGTCGGGAAAGCCCTTGCGGTTCATCATCCCCCGCTCTTCCAGCACCGCATTGGGGAACAGGAAGCCGTCGGTGGGCACCAGCTCGACCCGGCGATGGCTCGGCCAGCGCGCCAACAGCGCCCGGAGCACGCGCGCCGTCGTGCTCTTGCCGGCGGCGACGCTCCCCGCCAGGCCGACGATGAACGGCATCTTGCGGTCGCCCTTGCGCAAGAAGCCTTCGGTGGCGCTGTGCAGCCTTTGCGCCGCCTCGACATAGAAATTGAGCAGCCGGCTGAGCGGCAAATAGATCTCGACCACCTCCTCGGTGGAGATCTTCTCGGTGAGGCCGCTTAGGTTTTCGAGCTCCGCCTCGCTGAGCGGCATCGGCGTGTCGGCCCTGAGCCGCGCCCACTCCTCGCGGAGATAGACGGCATAGGGGGAGTACCCGACGGTGGGACGCTGGTTCATGGCAGGTTACTGACGCCAAACTCAGCGCGCAGCGGTCTTCTGCCTCTTTTCGCCGACCGCCGTCAGCGCCATGCGCCGCTCCAATTCGTCGAACACTTCGTCGAGCGTCACCTCGCGCGACTCCAACAGCACGAGCAGGTGGTAAAGCATGTCCACCGTCTCGCCGATCAAGGCCTTCTTGTCCTGCACCAGCGCGGCGATGGCGACCTCGACCGCCTCTTCGCCCAGCTTCTTGGCGGGCTTCAGCGGCGCTCCGTCCAACAGCCGGCGCGTGTGGGAATCCTCCGGCCGCGCCGTCCGGCGCGACTTGATGACGGCAGCCAATCGGCTCAGGACGTCTCTGCTCATGCTTTGGCTCATACACCGACGGCGGCGGCGAGGGAATAGCCGCGCGGGAGTAATCCTTACCAAAATTGCGGCTTTTGCGCGTTTGGCAGGCAACGCTGTCTGAAGAGCCTCAAGGTTGCCCGTATCCTTGCCATTCCCTCCTTGTCATCGCCCGGCTTGACCGGGCGATCCAGTAACCCCTGTGGGAGTTGGATCAACGAGGCTGGGGGTACTGGAGTCCCGCTGTCGCGGGAATGACAAATTCGTGGATGGTCTAAGGATCGAGGCGCATCGGCAGCCCGGCCGCCGCCATGTGGCGCTTGGCCTCGCCGATCGAGTGCTCGCCATAGTGGAAGATCGAGGCGGCCAGCACGGCGCTCGCATGGCCTTCGCGTACGCCCTCGACCAGATGGTCCAGCGTGCCGACCCCGCCGGAGGCGATTACCGGCACCGAGACCGCATCGGCGATCGCCCGGGTCAGCTCGAGGTCGAATCCCTTACGCGTGCCGTCGCGGTCCATCGAGGTCAGCAGAATTTCGCCCGCGCCGAGCGCGACCGCCTCGCGCGCGTAGCTCACCGCCTCGATCCCGGTGGCTTGCCGCCCGCCATGGGTGAAAATCTCGAAGCGCGGCGCCTTGCCGTTGGCCCCGGTCCGCTTCGCGTCGATGGCGACGACGATACATTGCGCGCCGAATTTTTCCGCGGCGCGGCGCACCAGGTCTCGGTCGTTCACCGCCGCGGTGTTGATCGACACCTTGTCGGCGCCGGCTTCCAATAACGTGCGCACGTCCTCCACGCTGCGCACCCCGCCGCCGACGGTGAGCGGCATGAAGCAGCGCTCGGCCGTGCGGGCCACCACGTCGAGAATGGTGCCGCGCTTCTCGTGGCTCGCGGTGATGTCGAGGAAACAGAGCTCGTCGGCGCCCGCCTCGTCATAGGCCGCGGCCGCCTCGACCGGATCGCCGGCGTCACGCAGATCGACGAAGTTCACGCCTTTGACGACGCGGCCTTCCTTCACGTCGAGGCAGGGGATGATGCGGATCTTCAGCATGGCTCAGAAAATATGCTGCGCGCCCATCAAAGCAAGCGCCTCGCGCGGATCGAGCCTGCCGTCGTAAAGCGCGCGCCCGGCGATCGCGCCTTCCAGCATGGCATAGCGCGGTTCGAGCAGCCGCTTGATGTCGTCGATCCCGGCAAGTCCGCCGCTGGCGATCACCGGAATGGTCACCGCGCGGGCAAGTTCGGCCGTGGCGTCGAGATTGAGCCCTTCCAGCACGCCGTCGCGGGCGATGTCGGTATGGATGATGGCAGCGACGCCGGCATCCTCGAAGCGCCGCGCCAGATCGAGCGCGGTCATTTCACTGGTCTCGGCCCAGCCCTCGATCGCCACCTTGCCGTCGCGCGCATCGATGCCGACGGCGATGCAGCCGGGAAAATCGCGCGCCGCCTCGCGCACCAAGTCGGGATTGCGCACCGCCGCGGTGCCGAGCACCACGCGGTCGACCCCCTTCGCCAGCCAGGCAACGACGGTGTCGAGGTCACGAATCCCGCCGCCGAGCTGGATCGAGATATGCACCGCATCGAAGATCGCCGCGACGGCTTCGGCGTTGACCGGACGCCCCGCGAAGGCGCCGTTGAGATCGACCACATGCAGCCACTGGAAGCCGGCCGCCTCGAATTCGCGCGCCTGCGCCGCGGGGTCGGTGTTGAACACGGTGGCCTGGTCCATCTCGCCCTGGCGCAGCCGCACGCAATGTCCGTCTTTCAGGTCGATCGCCGGAAACAGGATCATGGCTGCTACCTCCCTCCCCCTGAAAGGGGGAGGTCGGCGCAAGCTTGCTTGCGCCGGGTGGGGGTCGGCGCCAGGCGGAGGAAGATCCCCACCCCGACCCTCCCCCTTCTAGGGGGAGGGAGAAATAGTGCTGCTTTCCCCATCATGGCTTCCATTTCAGGAAATTGGCGATCAGCGCAAGCCCGAGCTTCTGGCTCTTCTCGGGGTGAAACTGGCTGCCGGCCATATTGTCCTTGGCGACGAAGGCGGTGACCCTCCCGCCATAGTCGGTGCTGGCGATCAGCGTCTCGGGCTCCGCCGGCACGAGATGAAAGGAGTGCACGAAATAGGCATTGAGGCCGCTATTCCCGGTCGGGATACCTTCGAGCAGCACATGCGGCCGTGCCAGATCGAGCGTGTTCCAGCCCATATGCGGAATCTTCAGCGACGGATCGGCGGGCTCTAGCGCCCGTACCTCGCCTGCGATCCAGCCGAGGCCGGGGGTAAGACCATGCTCGAGTCCCCGCTCGGCCATCAGCTGCAACCCGACGCAAATACCGAGAAACGGCTTGCCCCGCTCGCGCACCGACTCTTCCAGCGCCTCGATCATGCCGGGAATGCTGACCAGCCCGTTGCGGCAATCGGCGAAGGCGCCGACGCCGGGCAACACGATGCGCTCGGCGCTTCGCACCTCTTCGGGCCGCGAGGTGACCTTGACCGCGAGCGGCGATGCTTGCTCCCGCGCCGCCCGCTCGAAGGCCTTGGCGGCGGAATGCAGGTTCCCCGAACCGTAATCGATGATGGCGACATGCATCTTGGTCAAGGCCGCGGGAAGAGTCCGATGACCTCCTCGCCCTCGCCGCGCGGACCGGGCCCTCCCGGCTCCGACGCGCGGGACGGCTCGGCGGCTCGCGTGACCGGCTTGGCTGGCCGCGTCGGCTGCTGCGGCAGCCAGCTCGCGAAGAAGGCGCGTTCCGCCTCGGTGCGGCCGCGGCCGCTACCGACGCCGGCGAGCCGGTAGCCGCGCCGCTCGAGCGACAGGGTGCGCAGATCGTTGGCTTCGAAGGCAAACAAGATGCCGATACCGAGGCTTATCCAGGCGGCGAGTGCCTGGCCTTGCGGCTCGCTGCCGAACGCCCATTGCAAGCCGACATAGATCGCCAGTAGCAGCACGAACTCGACCCACATCCGGTAATAGATCAGCCATAGCAGCGGCACCAGGAACGCCGGCCAGGAAATGCCTTCCTTGACGAACACGAGCTGATCCGCGCGCTCGGTGAGGGTTCGCGCCTCTTTCGGCGGCTCATAGACGGAATAGACGGCCACGGCGACTCACGCTGCTTCGGCAGGCTCTAAAGCTGGCCCTTGGTGGAGGGCACGCGCCCCCCCTGGCGCGCATCGAGGCTGATCGCCTGACGCAGCGCCCGGGCCAGCGCCTTATAGCAGGTCTCGGCGATGTGGTGGCTATTCTCGCCATAGAGCGTCTCGACATGGAGGGTGAGGCCCGCATGCTGGGCGAAGGCCTGGAACCATTCGCGGAACAGTTCGGTGTCCATCTCGCCGATCTTGCCGCGGGTAAAGTCGACCTGCCAGACCAGGAACGGGCGCCCCGACACATCGAGCGCGACGCGGGTCAGCGTCTCGTCCATCGGCAGATAGGCGGAGCCGTAGCGGGCGATGCCCTTCTTGTCGCCGAGCGCCTGGGCGATCGCCTGGCCGAGCACGATGCCGGAATCCTCGGTCGTGTGGTGCTGGTCGATATGCAGATCGCCCTTGGCCTTCAGCGTAATGTCGATCAGCGAGTGCCGGGCAAGCTGCTCGATCATATGGTCGAGGAAGCCCACCCCGGTCGTGATGTCGTAGGCGCCCGTCCCGTCGAGATCGACGGTGGCCGCGATCGCGG
>JAWOJH010000033.1:0-7315 GCA_046481725.1 Methyloceanibacter sp.
CCTTGGCGAGTGCGGTCCAGCCCTGCGGTGCCTTGGCGTTGACATCGGCGCCGGCGGCGATAAGCACCCCCACCGCGGCGACGTGACCGCCATGGGCCGCGTGCATCAGCGCGGTTTCGCCGGCTTCGTCAGTTGTGGCATGGCTGGTGCCGGAATCAAGCAGATTTTTGATTTGAGCGGCATCGCCCGACTGGGCGGCAGCGAACAATTCCTGGGACATTGGGTCGCTCCTGCGAATTTTGGATGGCTGTGAGCGTACAATTGTTGACCGATTTAATCAACTATTATTGCCTCATGCCAAACCGTCTAGCCAATCAACCCAGTCCCTATCTGTTGCAGCACGCCGACAACCCTGTCGACTGGTACCCGTGGGGCGAAGAGGCGCTTGAAAAAGCGCGTCACGAGGACAAGCCCATCCTGCTCTCGATCGGCTATTCGGCCTGCCACTGGTGCCACGTGATGGCACACGACTGCTTCGAGGACGATGAAGTGGCGGCAGTGATGAACCGCCTGTTCGTCAATATCAAGGTCGACCGCGAGGAGCGCCCCGACCTCGACCAGATCTACCAGGCCGCGCATCAGCTATTGACGCAGCGTGGCGGCGGCTGGCCGCTGACGGTGTTCCTCACCCCCGACCAGACACCATTCTTCGCCGGTACCTATTTTCCCAAGACGCCGCGCTACCAGCTGCCGGGCTTCATCGACCTGATGGAGAACGTCGCCCGCGCCTGGCACGAGCGCCGCGGCGAGGTACTGGCGCAGAACCAAGCGGTGCGAGCAGCACTGGCGCAGCAGCAGCCGGCGGCGAACGGAGAGACGGTATTGAATGACGCCCCGCTAGCCGACGCCGTACGCGATATGGCGCAGGCGTTCGATCCGGTGTGGGGCGGCTTCTCGCGTGAGCCCAAGTTTCCGCGGCCGGGCGAGCTTTTTTTACTGCTGCGCCAGGCACGGGCCGGCAACACGCAAGCGCGCGACATGGCGCTGTTCTCGCTGCGAAAAATGGCCTCGGGCGGAGTGGTCGACCAGATCGGCGGCGGTTTCTGCCGCTATTCGGTCGACGAACAGTGGGCGATTCCGCACTTCGAAAAGATGCTCTATGACAACGGGCCGCTGCTGCATCTCTATGCCGACGCCTGGGTACTGACCGGCGACGCACTGTTCAGGAACACCGCTGAGGGCATCGTCGACTGGCTGTTGCGCGAGATGCGTGCCCCGGACGGAGGCTTCTATTCTGCGCTCGATGCCGACAGCGACGGCCACGAAGGCAAGTTCTACGTTTGGACAACAGACGAGGTGCGCGCGCTGCTTACCGCGGAGGAATATGCCGTGGCGGCGCCGATCTATGGCTTCGATTTGCTGCCAAACTTCGAGAACACCAGCTGGAATCCCATCCTCGCGCGGCCATTGCGGGAAGTCGCGGCCGAACTGGGGTTGAATGAAGAGGTGGCGGGGGCGCAGCTGGGCAGCGCGCGCCGCAAGCTTTTCGCCGCGCGCGAAACCCGCGTGCGCCCTGGGTGCGACGACAAACAGTTGACTAGCTGGAACGCGCTGATGGTCGCCGGGCTGGCCCATGCGGGCAGAGTGATGGCGCGCCCCGACTGGATTGCCGAAGCGCACGCGGCGATTGATTTTCTACACGCGCGGCTGTGGCGCGACGGCCGCCTGCTCGCCAGCTACAAGCTTGGCAAGGCGCGCCTCAATGCCTATCTCGACGACTACGCTTTCCTGCTCGACGCACTGCTGGAGAGCCTGCAGGCCGGCTATCGCGAAACCGACATGGCGTGGGCGCAGGAATTGGCCGATGCGCTGTTGACGCATTTTGAGGACCGTGATGCCGGTGGATTTTTCTTTACCAGCCATGACCACGAAGCACTGATCACCCGGCCCAAACCCGGCTACGACAATGCCACGCCATCGGGCAACGGGGTGGCGGCATTCGCCCTGCAACGGCTGGGGCATCTGTTGGGCGAGACGCGATATCTGCAAGCGAGTGAACGCTGTCTGCGCCTGTTTAATGCCCATATGCTCCAGCAACCGATTGCTTATCCCACCCTGCTGGCTGTGCTGGACGAGAGGTTGGCGCCGCCACGCACCATTCTGTTGCGCGGCCCGGCAGCGGCATTGAACGATTGGACGACGGCGCTAGGTCCCAAGCTGGACGCACGCGATATCTTGCTGGTCCTCGCGAATGGAATTGAGCTGCCAGCCGCTTTGGCAAAGCCCGAATCGCAACACCCGCAAGCCTGGATCTGCAGCGGCATGGTCTGCCAGCCGCCGCTGAACGAATTGGAAACCATCCTGTAATAGGGGCTTATCAGCGTTTGCTGTTTGGAACCCGCGCAGGCGCCGACCCGTCCTATGCCGGGCAGATCATCACCTTCACCTTCCCGCATATCGGCAATGTCGGCACCAATGACGAGGACTTGGAGTCTGCGAGCCTGGCGAGCGGCGGCGTGCGCGGCTGCGTGCTCCGGGCCGAGATCACCGCGCCGTCGAACTGGCGCGCGGCGCAGGGCCTCGATCAATGGCTCAAGGCGCGCGGCATCATCGCTGTCAGCGCCGTCGACACCCGCGCGCTCACGACGCTGATCCGCGAGAACGGCATGCCGAATGCGGTGATCGCGCACAGCCCCGACGGCAGCTTCGATCTCGAGGCGCTGAAGCGCGCGGCGGCCATGGCGCCCAGCATGGTGGGTCTCGATCTGGCCAAGGGCGTGACCTGCGGCCAGAGCTACTCCTGGGACGAGACGGCGTGGCAGTGGGGGCGCGGCTACGGACGGCAGGAGAACCCTCGCTTCCATGTGGTCGCCATCGATTACGGACTGAAACGCAACATCCTGCGCGAGCTGGCGACCGTCGGCTGCCGAGTAACGGTGGTGCCGGCGACGGCCTCCGCCGAGGAGATCCTCGAGCGCAAGCCCGACGGCGTGTTCCTGTCCAACGGTCCGGGCGATCCGGCGGCGACCGGCGCTTATGCGGTCCCGGAGATCAAGAAGCTGGTCGACTCGGGCCTGCCCGTGTTCGGCATCTGTCTCGGCCATCAAATGCTGGGGCTGGCGCTCGGCGGCACCACCGCCAAGATGCATCAGGGTCATCACGGCGCGAACCACCCGGTTAAGGACTTCACCACTGGGAAGGTCGAGATCACCTCGATGAATCATGGCTTCGCGGTCGACCGCGACAGCCTGCCGGAAGGCGTCGAGGAGACGCATGTCTCACTGTTCGACGGTTCGAACACCGGATTGCGGCTGAAGGACCGGCCGGTCTTCTCGGTGCAATATCATCCGGAGGCCTCGCCCGGCCCGCAGGACAGCCACTATCTCTTCACCCGCTTCGTCGAGCTGATGGAGCAGCAGAAAGACGGGAAAGGGACCTGAGGATTCCGCTTGGCATACATCATCCGATATAAGCGCGGTGTGACTTCAGCTCCCAAATTTGCAATCGCCATCGCCGCCGCGGCGGCGCTGACTTCGAGCCAGGCGCAGGGTCAGCAGCCGAAGGCGCCGCCTCCGATCACCGCCAAATCCGTCTATGTGCTGAACGCGGAGACCGGCCAAGTTCTCTATCGTAAGGGCGATGGCAAGCCGGTGCGGCTGCACAGCCTGACCAAGCTGATCACCGCCGATATCTTGGTGCAGCGCTTTGGCGACCGCCTGACGGAGACGGTGACGATCGCGCCCAAGCATCTCACCACCGGAGCGAGCGCCGGCTTGCGCGCCGGCGATGTCGGGAGCCTGGAGGCCCTGCTCGCCGGGCTGCTGCTCGTTTCCGGCAACGACACGGCGCTTGCCATTGCGGACCATGCCGGGCGGGCGATTCTGGCCGAAGCGGGCAAGAAGGGCGATGCCACCAAGCGATTCGTGAGCGAGATGGGGCCAGCCGCGGCTTCGCTCGGGGCGGCCAGCGCGAAATTCGCCGACCCGCACGGCATTTCGCCGGCCAATACCGCCACGGCGGCGGATGTAGCGATGATCGGCGCTCGCGTGTTTCGGGATAAGCGGCTGCTGGCGTTCTGGCGCTGTTCCCAGCGGAGCGTTGCGCTCGGAGGACCGGCGGCGCGGACCGTCACCCTCAACAGCACGGTCGAGATCCTGGGCGAGGATCGGATCCTCGGCGCCAAAACCGGCTCGCATTTCGGCCAGGGTATCTTCAATCTGGTCGCGGGCTGGCAGGCGCCGAACGGCCAGACGATCGTCGCCGTGGTGCTCGGCAGCTCCGACAACGCTGCCCGCTATCGCGACATGCGCGCGATCCTAGCCGCCTTGCCGCAAGATTTCCCCGCGCTGGCGGAGCCCACGGGCGGGCCCTGGACCGCCGGCCCCTGCCCCGAGCCGCTACCGCCGCTGCCCTCCCGGCCGTGAGGGCGACCCTAGCGATTTCGTGGGGAAGCCGTGTCTGGCGGCTTCCCGTGGCGCGGCTTTTCACCTATATCGTGCCTTCTAGCCCTTAGAATCCAATCCGACGACGCGCCCCGCCAAGCGGGCGCCCCGACCGAGCATGCCCAAGCGCACAGACATCAAGTCCATCCTGATCATCGGGGCTGGGCCGATCGTGATCGGCCAGGCCTGCGAATTCGACTATTCCGGCACGCAGGCCTGCAAGGCGCTGAAGGAAGAGGGCTACCGCGTTATCCTGGTGAACTCGAACCCGGCCACGATCATGACCGATCCGGACGTGGCCGACGCCACCTATATCGAGCCGATCACCCCGGATTTCCTCGCTCAGATCATCGAGAAGGAGCGCCCCGACGCGCTGATCCCGACCATGGGCGGCCAGACGGCGCTGAACGCGGCACTCAGTCTCGAGCGCGCCGGCGTGCTCAAGAAGTTCGGCGTGGAGATGATCGGCGCGCGCGCCGAGGTGATCGACAAGGCCGAGGATCGCGAGCTGTTCCGCGAGGCGATGAAAGAGATCGGGTTGGAGACGCCCCGCTCTCGGTTGGCCGACGCGTCTTCGCTGAAGCGCGCGGACCGGCAGAAATATAAGGACGCGATCGCGCGGATCGAGGCGGAGCACCCGGACTCCGAGGCCCGCGAGCGGGCGCTCGCCGAGTTCGAGACCGGATGGGCGCGGGGCGAGGCCGAACGGCGGCGGCGTTATGTCGAGAAGGGTCTGATCGAAGCACTCGAAGCCATGCCGGATATCGGCCTGCCCGCCATCATCCGCCCATCCTTCACCATGGGCGGCACCGGCGGCGGCATCGCCTATAACCGCGAAGAGTTCCTGGAGATCGTCGAGCGCGGGCTCGATGCCTCGCCCACTTCGGAAGTGCTCATCGAGGAGTCGGTGCTCGGCTGGAAGGAGTACGAGATGGAGGTCGTCCGCGACAAGGACGACAACTGCATCATCGTCTGCTCGATCGAGAATATCGACCCGATGGGCGTGCATACCGGCGACTCGATCACCGTCGCGCCGGCGCTCACGCTCACCGACAAGGAGTATCAGATCATGCGCAACGCCTCGATCGCGGTGTTGCGCGAGATCGGGGTGGAGACCGGCGGCTCGAACGTGCAATTCGCGGTGAACCCGGCCGACGGGCGGCTGGTGATCATCGAGATGAATCCGCGCGTCTCGCGCTCTTCGGCGCTGGCCTCGAAGGCGACCGGCTTCCCGATCGCCAAGATCGCGGCCAAGCTGGCGATCGGCTACACGCTCGACGAACTCGCCAACGACATCACCGGCGGAGCCACGCCGGCCTCGTTCGAACCGACCATCGACTATGTGGTCACCAAGATTCCGCGCTTCGCCTTCGAGAAATTTCCGGGGTCGACGCCCACCTTGACTACCTCGATGAAATCGGTCGGCGAGGCCATGGCGATCGGCCGCACCTTCCAGGAATCGCTCCAGAAGGCGCTACGCTCGATGGAGACCGGGCTCGCCGGGCTCGACGACATCAAGATCGAGGGGCTCGGTCTTGGCGACGACAAGAACGCGATCCGCGCCGCTCTCGGCACTCCCTCGCCCGACCGAATCCTCAAGGTCGCGCAGGCGCTAAGGCTCGGCTTCGACGAGCACCAGATCTACGAGGCTTGCCATATCGATCCATGGTTCCTGCGGCAGATCGGCGAGATCGTCGAGACGGAGAATCGCGTGCGGGCTCATGGGTTGCCCGGAGATGCCGCCAATTTCCGCGCGCTGAAGGCGATGGGTTTCGCCGATGAGCGGCTGGCGGCGTTGGCCGGGCTGGAGGCGAGCGAGGTGGCGGAAAAGCGCCGCGCGCTCGGACTGCACCCGGTCTATAAGCGGATCGACACCTGCGCGGCGGAGTTCGCTTCGCCCACGGCCTATATGTATTCGACCTACGAGGCGCCGTTCGCCGGGCGCGCTTCCTGCGAGGCACGGCCTTCGGCCAAAGAGAAGATCATCATTCTCGGTGGCGGTCCGAACCGGATCGGCCAGGGCATCGAGTTCGATTATTGCTGCTGCCACGCGGCGTTCTCGCTGTCGGCGGCGGGCTACGAGACCATCATGGTCAATTGCAATCCGGAGACGGTCTCGACCGACTACGACACTTCGGACCGGCTCTATTTCGAGCCGCTGACCGAAGAGGACGTGCTGGAGATCGTGCGGACGGAAAGCGCCAACGGCACCGTAAAGGGCGTGATCGTGCAGTTCGGCGGCCAGACGCCGCTAAAGCTCGCGGCGGCGCTCGAGCGTGCTAAAGTGCCGATCCTCGGCACCTCTCCCGACGCCATCGACCTGGCGGAAGACCGCGACCGCTTCAAGGCGCTGATCGAGCGCTTGGGCTTGCGCCAGCCGCGCAGCGGCATCGCCCGCTCGGGCGAGGAGGCGAAGAAGATCGCCGCCGAGATCGGGTTTCCGCTGGTGATTCGCCCCTCCTACGTGCTGGGCGGCAGGGCGATGGAGATCGTGCATGAAGAGGCGCAGCTTGCCCGCTACATCGCCGAGGCGGTGATCGTGTCAGGCAAGAGTCCGGTCTTGATCGACTCCTATCTCCGCGACGCGATCGAAGTCGACGTGGACGCGCTGGCCGACGGCAAGGATGTGTTCATCTGCGGCGTGATGGAGCATATCGAGGAAGCGGGCGTGCATTCTGGCGATTCCGCCTGCTCGCTGCCGCCGCATTCGCTCAAGCGCGAGATCGTCTCGGACCTGGAGCGCCAGACCGTCAAGCTGGCGAAGGCGCTCAACGTGGTCGGGCTGATGAATGTGCAATTCGCCATCCAGCACGACGACATCTACATCCTCGAGGTGAACCCGCGCGCCTCGCGCACCGTGCCGTTCGTGGCCAAGGTGATCGGCCTGCCGGTCGCTGGTATCGCCGCGGAAGTCATGGCCGGGCGCCCGCTTG
>JAWOJH010000047.1:0-10676 GCA_046481725.1 Methyloceanibacter sp.
GGTGAGAACAGGGGCAGGGATAGGCCATGGCGCTCCGCCGCGTCGGCGATGGTGGCCGCGGGCCCGCCCGAGTGGGTCACCACGCCCACCCGCGGGCCCCGCATGGGCGGCTGGTTGGCGAGCATCCAGGTCTGCCGATAGAGGTCCCGCACGGCGTGGACCCGGAGCACGCCCGCCTGGCGAAGCACGCCGGTCATCACCGCGTCGGGCGCCGCCAGGGCGCCCGTGTGGCTCGCCCCGGCCCGGGCGCCCGCCTCAGAGCCACCCACGTACAGGGCCACGATGGGCTTGCCCGCCTCGGCCACGGTGCGGCGGGCCACCTCGACGAAGGCCTCTGCGCGGCGCAGGCCCTCCAGGTAGAGCGCGATGGCCTTCACGTCCGGGCAGGAGGCGAAGTGCTCGAGCACGTCCACCACGTCGAGGTCGGCCTGGTTGCCCACGCTGACCGCCTGGGCGAGGCCCAGGCGCTGCTGGCGCAGCCAGTCCAGGCTCTGGGTCACATAGGTGCCGCTCTGGCTGATGAGCCCCACGCCCCCGAGGGCGTCGGATCGGTTCGGGAAGTAGGTGCAGTTCAGGCGGGCCCCCATGTTGATGACGCCGATGCAGTTCGGCCCCACGAACCGGATCCCGTGCCTGTGCGCCACCTCCACGATCTCGGCCTCCAGGCTCGCCCCTTCGGCGCCGAGCTCCCGGAAGCCCCCCGACACGATGACGGCGTGGCGCAGGCACCACCGCGCCCTGCGAGACGAGATGGGTGAAAGCCTCGGTGCGGTCCTTCAGCGCCTTGTCGAGCGCGCCCGCGCCCTGGCCGACCGTGGTCACGAAGGTCTCGGTGCGCTCCCTCAAGGTCTTATCGAGCGCCTCGGCGCCCTGGCCGATCGTGGTGGTGAGTTCGTCGGTCCGCTGCTTCATCGTATTGTCGAGCAGCACCGCGCCTTGCGACAGCAGGGTGGTGAAGCCGTCGGTGCGGTCCCTCAAAGTCTTTTCCATGGCGACAGCGCCCTGGGCGATCGTGGCGGTGAAGGCCTCGGTGCGCTCCCGCATGCTCTTGTCGAGGCCCGCCGTGTTCTGCGTGATCGACAGCGCGAAGGCGTCGGTGCGGTCCTTCAGCGTGTTTTCGAGCAGAATCGCGCCCTGTGCCACCGAGGTTTCCAAACCCTTGATGCGCTCGGCCAGCGCGCCGGTCAGCGCCTCGGTGCGCTCCTTCATGGTCTTGTCCAGCGCGGTGGTGCGCTGCGCCACGGTGCTCTCCAGCGTCGCCAGGTTCTGGGTCGCGCCCTCGATCACCTGGGTCAGCCGCCCCTGCTCCTTGCTCAACCGCTCGAGCAGGCCCGGTACCGCCTCGGTGACTTTGGCTTGCGCCTTGTGCACCTGTTCCGCCGCCTCGCTGGAGCGGGCGACCAGCAGTTCCGTGAGCTGCATGCCGCGTTCGGCAAGCTTCTTGTCGATGGTGCTGGAAGCATTGGAGATGTCGCGCGCGATCTGCGCGCCGACGCCTTTCAGCGCCTCGCTCACCCGCGCGCTATTATTGGCCAAGGCCTCGCGCTCGGTAGCAAGCTCGCTGATCAAGCCTCTGACACGAATCTCGTTTTCGCCGTAGGAGCGTTCGAGCGCCGCCACCTCGCTATGCACCATGGCCTCGAGCTCGCTGGCCCTGCCGATGGCGCGGGAGATGGCGTCGTTCATCGCCGCCACTTGACGGCGGATGGTCTGCCCCACCGAGGCGACCGACTGCTCGGCGAGGCGGTCGGGCTCGGCGAGCCGGACGGCGACCTCGGTCATGGCCGAGGCCATCAGGCGAAGCTCCTGAGCTCGCCAGACCAGGAGCGCCAGGAACCAGAAGATGACGATCGGCACCAGGACGGCAAGCGCCGCGGTCAGGGCCGAGGCGCTGCCGAACAGGCCCGACACGCCCGACGCGCTGACCTGGGTCGAGATCAGCCCGAAGGCGAGGAAACCGCCGATCAGGAACCAGGCCACCGAGGTAGCGGCCGCCACCAGGAACGGCGTCTTGGAGGGGCGCTGCTGCAGCGCGAAGATCAGGCCGCCGATCGAGGGAATGTCGTCATTGGCGGGCGCGCCAAGACGGCGCTGCGGGGGGGGGCCTGCCGGGCGCTTGGTGCGGGTGAATTGCCGCGGCGGCGTAGCCGTCGATGCTTGCGGCGCCGGTTCGGTGAACTCCAGAGGCGGCTTCGCCGGCTCCTCCTGCGCCTTGGCGGCGCTGACGGCAGGCTCTTCGCGCTTCGGCAAGGCGGCCGCCTCGCGCTTCCGCTGCTCGGCCTTGAGCCGCTCCGCCAGAGATGTTCGTTTGGGGAGATCGAGACCACGGTCCACTTCGCCGGATCTCTCGTCTCGTTCCCGGGTCAATGCATCAAGAGGCTCTCTCGCTTGATCTTTGGCCCCCGCTGCCGCAGTTCCAGACTTCGCTTGCTCTTGCGCCATCACGCGTTCCTCGCGACCCACCGAAACTCATGAGAGAATTTGCGCGCGTTGCACCCGGAACCAACCAGCATCGCCGCGGAGCGTCATAATAGGAGGACCCCTTGGATTCCGGACGCTTAGACTATCCGGAAGGGCCCTCGACGCATTTCCCCCTCTCCTGTAATCGTTAACGAATTTTTAGGGCTAAAAAAAGTTTAATCGGCAGTTATGGTTGACGCGCCCTAAGGCATTCATATTGCACAGAGATTCAGCTGCAGCCAAGCGCCGAATCGGCTATGCAGCAGGGGCGTGGTTGCAACTCGGTAACAGGGTGGTGCTCCCAAAGCGGCCGCAGGATTGCCCCGCCTTCTCCGTGACCGGGCCCTAATGCGTCGCCAAGACCCTGTTCGGCATTCGGGAGATCACGGACATGGAAAGCGATATGGCGGGTAGGACCGAGGCAACGCCCTCCGAAGCGGGACGCAAGCCGGCCTCGCGCCCCGTCGATCTCGTGCATCTGTCGCGCTATACGCTGGGCGACCGCGCGCTCGAAGGGGAGGTGCTCGAACTCTTCCGTGCGCAAGCCTCGATTTATCTTGAGCGTCTCGAGGCCGCTCGGTCCGGGCAGGAATGGCGGGAAGCTGCCCACTCCTTGAAGGGCTCGGCCGTCGCCATCGGCGCATGGCGCACCGCCGCTGCCGCCGAACGGGCCGAAGCCTTGTCCGGCGAAGCGCTGACGCAAGAGCGGGCCGGTCGCCTGCGCGAGATCGCGGCCGCGCTCGGCGAGGCCGGGGACTATATCGGCGCGCTGCTCGCCGATCGCTGAACCGGCGCGGTCCTGCGACAAACCGCCCGCAAAGGCGCTGGCCTCCAAGTTTCAATTGGCCTATAGAGCAGCGGGCCGCGAGAGGGCATGTCCCAGCTCGCATTTTCCACCTTTTCGGGCGCGAGCCCTCGACCGGCGCCCGGTCCCCGAGATCGGCAGACACCGCATTCGCCAATGGTCATGGCCAGGATTACTTTTATCCAGAGCGACGGAACCGAACGCGTGGTCGAAGCCGAACCCGGCATGACCGTCATGGAAGCCGCGGTGAAGAACAACATCGCCGGCATCGCTGCCGAATGCGGCGGGGCTTGCGCCTGCGCCACCTGCCACGTCTATGTCGAAGACGCCTGGCGCGAGACCACCGGCGCGCCTGAACAGATGGAGGAGGACATGCTCGATTTCGCCTTCGACGTGCGGCCGTCGAGCCGGCTCTCCTGCCAGATCAAGGTGACCGACGCGCTTGACGGTCTCGTGGTCCGCATCCCCGAGAAGCAGTTCTGATGTCCGAGACCACGATCAAGACTGACGCGGTGATTGTCGGCGCCGGGCCGGTCGGTCTGTTCGCCGTGTTCGAACTCGGCCTGGTCGACATCAAATGCCATGTCGTCGACATTCTTGATCGCGCGGGCGGACAGTGCACCGAGCTCTATCCCGAGAAGCCGATTTACGACATTCCGGGGCTCACCGTGGTCACCGGCCAGGAGCTGACCGACCGGCTGATGGATCAGATCAAGCCGTTCGGGGCCGAGTTTCACTTCAATCAGCGGGTCGAAACTCTCGAACGCATCGACGAAGGTTTCCGGCTCACGACCGATGCCGACACCGTGCTCGAATGCAAGGTGTTGGTGATCGCCGCCGGCGGCGGATCGTTCACGCCGAAGCGCCCGCCGCTTCCCGGCATCGAGCAATATGAAGGCAGCTCGGTGTTCTACGCGGTGCGCAAGATGGAGAATTTCAAGGACCGCGACGTGCTGATCGTCGGCGGCGGCGACAGCGCCCTCGACTGGACCTTGAATCTCGCGCCGGTCGCCAAGTCGCTCACTTTGCTGCACCGGCGCGGCGAGTTCCGCGCCGCGCCCGCCTCGGTGCAGAAGATGTTCGATCTCGCCGAGAAGGGCGATATCAGCTTCAAGCTCGGCCAAGTCACCGCGCTGCACGGCGAGGGAGGGCGGCTCAGCGGCGTCACCGTCAAGGGCGCCGACGGCGCAAGCTACGAACTTTCCACCGAAGTGATGCTGCCCTTCTTCGGCCTGACCATGAAGCTCGGGCCGGTCGCCGATTGGGGCATCAATCTGCATGAGAACCTGATCCCGGTGGACACCGAGAAGTTCGAGACCAGCGAGCAAGGCATCTTCGCCATCGGCGATATCAATACCTATCCCGGCAAGCTCAAGCTGATCCTATCGGGCTTCCACGAGGCGGCGCTGATGGCGCAGCAGGCGCACAAATATATCTACCCAGAGAAGAAGCTGATTTTCCAATACACCACGTCATCGTCGAGCCTGCAGAAGAAGCTCGGCGTGAAGTGACGCGGCGGAGCAGCGTCACCCCGGCGCAAGCCGGGGTCCAGGGGGACCGATCTCCGTGCTCGTTGTCCTGGATTCCGGCTTTCGCCGGAATGACCCGCGGTCTCGTGAGGTCCGGTCAGGCCAGCGAGCGGTAGATCGCGACGTCGTAGGGACTGAACAGCTTCACCTTGTAGCGCTCGACGGCCGGCAGCGGGTGCCGCTGGAACACGCCGCTATGGTCGATCATCTCCGCGACATCGGGCGGATCGACCAGCACCAGATAAAGCCGGCGCGGCTTCTTGCGGTAGGAGACGACGAGGTGATGCAGCACCTCGGCGAACACCTCGCGCGAGAACGGATTGAAGAAATAATGCACCGCTTCGCCTTCCGGCGGTCCGACCTGGCTCGCATCGTCGAGCACGCATTCGACATTGCGGCATTGCATGCGGCTCCGCGGGAACTGCGCGATATTCATGGTCGCGTCGTCATGCAGTTCTTCGGCGAACTCGATGCCGCCGATCGCATGAAACGGATGCTGTGAGGCGAGCAGCAGCACGCGGCCCTTGCCCGCGCCGTAATCGACGAAGGTGAGCCGCGACTTGTCGTAGTCGATCGCCGCCATGGTCCAATCGAACAAGGCGCAGGGCGTCGGCCGGTAGTCGTGACCGTGCAGGCGATTGGGGCCGCGCACGGTGAGCCCGGCGAGCGGCACCGGATCCTTGGTCGGCTTGAAGAACAGCTGCTCGATCGGCGGATCGAGCACGCGCTGATGCAGGAGCTGCAGATATTCGCGATAGTCGTGCTTGATCCGCTCCGGCCGGGTACGCTCCTTCAGCTTGGCGCCGGTCTTCTCGATCTCCGGCAGCACGCTCTCGCGGCCGATCTCGACCGCGCGGTGCAATCCGGTCTTGCTGGCTGAGACCGCGCTCTGCGTAGCCTGCTTGGTCTGACTGGCGGTCTCGTCGGCAAGCTTGGCGATCCGCTCGGCAACTTTGAGCGCGCTCGAAGCGACCGTCTTCGCCCGCGCTTGCGTCGGCGCGGACTGAGGCGCCTTCGACTCCTTATCGGAGTTCTGGGGCAAGACCGACATGGGCATTATCCCCGCACATGCGCAAAGATTGGGCAGCTTGCTGCCCGAAGCAAGCGCTTTTTCTCGCCGGGCGCGGTCCTTGGCGCGACCCAAATATGCTATCTTCTTGATTCGCGTGGGGTGTTCCCGCGTGGCCAGCACTCCCACGCGGCGGGGGACGAGCGCGGTGCAGGCGGAAGACTTCCAAGATTCGGTGCGGCCGGGCCTGGTGGCCATGCTGCCGCGGCTCAAGCGGTTCGCCGATCTTCTCACCGGCGAGAAGCCCGCGGGCGGCGCGCTGCTCGGGCGCGCACTTCACATCATGCTCGCCGAGCAGCACCGCTATCAGCGCGGCACGCCGCTCGATCGCTGGGCCTTCGCCGAGGTCTACCGGCAATGGCTCATCGAGCAGCGCGATCATGCCTCGCGTCATGGGGACGGCGATGAGGCGGCTTTCGCGGATTTGTTCCACGGCGGAGGAGGCGGTCCGTTCGATCTCTCCACCGCGCGCTTTCTACAGAGTCTGCCGCCGCAGCAGCGGCTGACCCTGCTGCTCGTCTATGGCGAGCGCTTCGATCACATCGATGCGGGCAGGGTGCTCGACGTACCGGCGGAGACGATCGGTACGCGGCTGGTGCGGATCAGCGCGGCGCTGGCCGATCGCTTGAGCGGGCGCGGCGAACCGCCGGCGTCTTACCGGGAAGGGCCGGCGCCGTGACCGAGCTCAGCGACGAATTGCTGGTGGCCTATGTCGACGGCCAGCTTGCGCACAAACAGGCGCTCGCGGTCGACAAGGTGCTGGAACATGACGATGTCATTGCTAAGCGCGTGGCGGCGCTGAAGCAGGCGCATGGAAGGCTCGAAGCGGCGTTCGACGCGATCCTCGCCGGCGAAGAGGCCGACGCCCTAACGAAACCCGCGCCACGCGCGGGCGGTCTGTTCGTTTCGTGGAGCGCGCTGGCGCAAGGTGGTCTGGCCATGGCCGGATTCGGTTTGGCGCTGCTCATGCTGGCCGCCGGTCTGGGCTGGCCGTTCGGCACGCCGGAGCCCACGCCCCAGGCTTCCATTGCCGCCGACATGGAGCCGGTGGGCAGCATCTCGCACTCATCATGGCAGGATGAGGTGGCGCGGGCGCAAGCTTTGATCGGCCGCGACACGCTCGAAGTCGGTCTCGACAGCCAGAGCAATGTGGACCTCGTCGCCTTTCAGCTCGCCCAGGTGATCGGCCCCAATATCGTTTTGCCCGATCTCGGCGCGCAAGGGTTCCGCTTCATGCGCGCGCAATTGCTACGCCACGAGGAGGAGTCTCTGGCGCAGCTGCTTTATCTCGGCGCGAAGGGCGCGCCGCTCGCGCTCTACGTCAAGCGCGGCGAGTCCGAACCGGCGCCACGCTTCCGGCGCCATGGCGGCATCGGCAGCCTGGCGTGGTCGCGCGACGGCATGACTTATCTGCTGGCGGGCGAAGAGAGCGAGGCGTCCTTGCTGCGTCTGGCCGCCAGGATCGGCAAGGCGGAGAGGGCGCATGGCGCCGAGGCGGCACCCGAACCGGCGGCGCCGCCTTTGCCGAAGCCCAAGCCGAAGCTCTAGCTAGCGCCCCATGCGCGCCGACGGCGTGAAGTCGCCGGCGAGATAGCGATTGAGATCGCGCCGGATGGCGCTGGTCCGCTCCTTGTTGCAATAGCCGAGATTGTCCTTGATCGTCGCGGTGACGGACTCGCGCGTGTAGTCATAGGCGCGCTCGAGCTTGGCGATTTCCTGGGGCGTCTTGCCGGCTTGCATCTCCGAGGCGAGATAGTTCGCCCGCAATTGCGCCGGATCGAAAATGAAGCCGCAATGGCTCGCCCGCGCCGAGGTCCAGCCGACTTGCATGGGCTTGGCCAGGGGATCGCTGGGCGCTGCGTTCCGCGCGTCGAACTCTGGGTCGGAGGAGACCTTTTTCTTGACGCTGTCGACCGTGCCGCAAGCGCCGAGCGCCGCCGCCAAGATGGCGGCCAGGGCGAACGCGGCATGCAGCATGCTGGTTGAACGCATCCCTCTCATGGGGTGATCTTAGCGGGCGCGCCTGCGGCGCTAAAGAGGCGAGAGCAAGGTGCTTTCAGGCGCCAAAAACAGGAAAGGCGGAGCTTTTGGGCCCCGCCTCCCTGTGCGATGTCGGCCTCCCGCCCGTTCGGGACGATCAGTCAACCTCGCGAGACCTTTCGGTCTCTGGATCACGCGCTCGGCCCCATGGTCTCCCACGGAACGGCGGCGTGACCCGACCACGGTCCTTGTTTAACGTCGCGTTGCTACGACGTGGCTTCCGCCCTGGCCGGGATGAAGCCAACTAGCGGCGGGATTCGCGGCGCAAAGAACCCTGACAACATCGCCTCACGGTATGTGGCAACACTGCCAGACCGAGGCCCTTTGCGCTTACTCACCCCTCCGCTTCAGCCGTCCATGGCAACGGACGACCGTGGGCTTGCCTGCCCTGTGAGCTTTCCGTCTGCTTCCCGGAGCCGCCGGATTTCTCCGCCAGCGCCTTCCACAACCGGTGTGCCCACAACCGAAGCATACATCAGCAATCGCGATGCGCACGGGCCGGGAGAAGTTTTTCCCCATTATCCACTGCGACAGTTGCATGAAAGTCACGGGAACGAAGCGCGCGGTCTTCGCGTTGTGTGTCCGCCGCGGGGTTCCAGAAAAACAGACTTGGATAGAACGATGATGCAGGCAGCGAAGCAAGCAGCACCGGCCGCGACGAACGCAGGACCCGAGGCCGGCCCGTGGCGCGGGACCGGGATCGAAGGCCATGTGCTTCCCGATGATGGCTTGATCCCGAACAACCGCCGTCTGCCGATCGTGCTCTACCGGGAGGCTCTCGCCTTGAGCGGCACCGGCGCGCCGGACCAGGCCTTCGCGGCACTGTTCCGGTCGAATGGCTGGCACGGCATCTGGGCCGGCGGCATCTACGATTTCCACCACTATTACTCCACCGCACATGAAGTGCTCGGCATCGCCAAAGGCGCGGCGCAGGTGCGGTTCGGCGGCCCGCGAGGTATCGTCGCCGAACTCGCGGCAGGCGATGCGGTCGTCATTCCAGCCGGCGTCGGCCATTGCCTGATCGAAGGCGATGATCTCGTCGTCGTCGGCGCCTATCCGGAGGGTCAGGATTGGGACCTCTGCCGGGCAACCGAAGCCGACCGCGCCAAGGCACTCGAGAACATTGCCTGGGTGCCGCTGCCGCGCCTCGATCCGGTGTTCGGCGCATCCGGCCCGATCCTCGCGCTGTGGACCGACTAGGCGTTTCCTTTGCCGGCCGGGATCGCTAAACTGAGGCCTTGGCGCGCGGAAACCCGCGCGACTGTCATGCGGCGTTTATCGGGTCGTATCATGCGTGTTGTGGGCAGCCTTCGTCGTGCCCGCATGATTGGTTTCGCGTTGATTGCGGGTTTTGCGGCGTTCGAGTCGGTGCTCCTGCTTTCCGCAGGCGCGGTCGGGATTCCGGGTCTGCTGCTCGTGCGGGTCGCGGGCGGCGGCGCCGCGCAAGTCGAACAGGCCACCGATGCCGCAGATGGCGGCGAAAGCGTCGTCGCCAAGCTTCAGCCCTTACCAGCGAATGAACAGCCGCCGGCGGCAGAGGCTGCCGCTCCGCCTCCCGGCGAGCCGACATTGCAGGGTCTGGCCGATATCCCGATGCCGGACTGGATTCCCGAGAAGGTGGCGGCGCCCGAACTCCAGATTCAGACCCTGGCCGAAGCGGCGAAGAGCGGCGAAACGCTTCCCTGGGATGCGACCGAGCCGGTGCCGTTCGAGTCTGCCCTGCCGAAGGTCGCCGATGCCAGTGCCACGGCGGCGCTGCCTAACCGCACCATCCCGGATGCGCAGCCTGTCATGCCCGCGCTCGCGGAACTTCCCGCCGAGGGCGCCGTGGAAGGCTGGGTGAAGGCGAAGGCCAGCGAGGTCAAAGGCGAGTATCGCGCCCGCCCGCTCTATCATTTCGAATTCTGGCTCGATGCGCCTGACGAGGTGAAGCGCCGCCTCGTCGCCGTCGCCTATCATTTCAATACGCCGGCAGTGATGCCGCAGTCGCAGATTTCAACCGAGAAGGCGAACGGCTTCCGCGTGAACGCCGGCGGATTGGTCTGCGCCGACAAGGTCACGGTCACCCTCAAATTCGCCGACGGCCGCACGCAGCAGGTCGCCATCGACAGCTGCAAGCTGCTCGGCTGAGCCGGCGCTCAGCGCATGCCGGCGACTTCGGCGACCAATTCGCGGAAGCGCGGTCTCTGGCTCTCCAGATAGGGCAGGGGGCGACACACATCGATCGTGGCGATGCCGACCCGCGTGGTCAACGCGCCGTTGAACAGCCCCTCGCCGAGCCGCGCCGAAAGCCTCGCCGTGAGTCCATGCCCGATCATCTGCTGGATCACGTCGTCGCCGAGCGCGATGCCGCCGGTCAGCACGATATGGGTGATGACCATGCGCGCCAGCCTGAACAGCGACAAGGTGCCCGGACGCGCCCCGTAGAGCGTGGCCAACCGCCGCAGCATCCGCAAATTCTCGGCGCCGACGAACAGCATGTCGATCAGCGCGCCAGGGCTCACCGCGGTGACCACCGAGACGCGCTTGGCCGAGGAGGCGACGATGCCGCGGGCGATCGGATCGAGCGGCGCGACCAGGCTCCGTTCGGTTAGCCGCAACCATTCGCTCGCATCCATGATGTCATGCTCGTGCTCGGCCAGGCGGCTCAGCCCCCAGGCCATGTCCTTGCGCCCCCCGTAGAGACGCTTCAAGCGTTCGGCCACGTCGACGGCGAGCGCCTTGTCGTTCTGGCGCGCGGCTCGGACGCCTCGGCAAGATCCGGCACGAGGCC
>JAWOJH010000052.1:0-4195 GCA_046481725.1 Methyloceanibacter sp.
CGTCGGCGCCCTCGCCGGGGCGATCGCCGTGCTGCCACATGTCTGGGAAAAGCTGCACGACTATCAGCGCGAGCGCATCCTAACCTTCATCGATCCGGAGCGCGACCCGTCCGGCTCCGGCTATCACATCCTCCAGTCGAAGATCGCCATCGGTTCAGGCGGCCTGGGCGGCAAAGGCTTCATGCAAGGCACCCAAGCGCAGCTGCATTTCCTCCCGGAGAAGCATACCGACTTCATCTTCACGATGTTTTCCGAGGAAATGGGCTTCATCGGCGCGGTCCTGCTGCTCGCGCTCTATCTTCTCGCGCTGCTGTTAATTGCCTATATGGCGCTTAGATGCCGCAGCACGTTCGCGCGGCTGGTCGCGGCCGGGATGGGGCTCTGCCTGTTCGCCTATGTGTTCATCAATGTGGCGATGGTGACCGGGCTGGTGCCGGTGGTGGGCGTGCCGCTGCCGCTGGTCTCCTATGGCGGCACCGCGATGCTGACCATGATGGTTGGCCTGGGCTTCGTGCTGAACGCCCATGTCAACCGGCGCGTCCTGATCCGGCGTGAGGAAATCGGCCCGTTCTGGTGATCTGGCCAGGTTGAGGCCGCCCTGGACAGGGCAAGCGGGGCAATGCTAAGGGGAGCACCCTTGGGTACCCCGAAGCGGAAACCCAAACGAGTGCGCCTTGAATGAAGAAGGCGTAGTTCTTAGGGCGCATAGCTCAGGTGGTAGAGCAGCTGACTCTTAATCAGCGGGTCGTAGGTTCGAGTCCTACTGCGCCCACCAATTTGCTTCAGATGGCGGGTAGCGATCGATGATCAAGGCTTTGCTATTGGCTGTCGCGCTCTCGGTGGGCGCGGCCTCCACGGCGATCCCGGCAGAGCCGGATGAAGCCGAGTTCGACGGCGAGTGCGCGATGGGGCTGGCGCTCGGCAAGGAGATCAAGACCGACTGCTCGATCAGCACGGTCTATGAGGGCAAGACTTATTGCTTCGGCAATGAGACGGCGCGCGCGCTGTTCCTGAAAAAGCCCGCGGAGTTTCTCCTCAAGGCGCATGTCTTCTATTCCTCGAAGCAGCAATAATTGTCATTCCCGCGCAAGCGGGAATCCAGTAACCGCCGCCGCCGCTTGATAGCCAGCGCCTCGCCTACCGGATTGCCCGCTCGAGGCGGGCAATGACAATGAAGCGCGGCTAAGAACCCGGTCCCGACTGCGCGGCGAACCGCGTCTGGTCGGTATCGACGATCGTCACGTCGAGGCTGTTGTCGTCGCCGCGGCCGAAAGTGAAGCGGAAATTCGGGTTGGTCGAGATCGAGAAGGTCGAATCCATCTTGAACACAAGCTCGCCGCCGCGTTTCACGGTCATTTCCCGCACATAGCGCGCCGGAATGAAATTCGCGGTGTTGATGTCAAGCTGCATGCCGTTGGCGTTGGGATGCTTGATCATCACCTGGCCGGACCAGATCGGGCTGGACGGCAATGCCGGCGGGAAGGCCTTGACGATGGTCTTGCCCAGATCGACCGTCTCGGCCTCCGGATCCTTGGCAGCCATCGCCGCGCAGCCGCCCGCCGCGGCGACGAATTTGCTCGCCATGTGCAAAGTGCCGTCCTCGGTCTCGAGCACCGCGCGCACATAGGAAAAGTCCTCGATACGCACCCGCGTCGCGAAATTTCGCTCCCCGCCTTTGCCGGCGGCCGGCCCGAAGGTGAGGGTGGCGATCCTCGGATCGGGGTTCTTGTCGATGAACAGGGTGAGCGATTTCAGTCCCTGCTTGACATGCGGCGGCACGCGCACGGTCAGCGGCACCAGCGCCGCATCTTCGGCGGTGCCGGGAATTTCCAGCACCACCATGCCGTCTTCGGCGATGGCGCGGTCGCCGAAAGCCTGCTCTTTGAGGATCGGCCAGATCTCGTCCGCGGCGAGTGCTGGCGCAGACAGGCACAATAGGCCGGCAAGCCCGGCAATGCCGCAAGCCCGCAGGCGCTTGGTCAGGATGGTCATGGCGTCAACTCCCGAGTCTCTTGACTCATCATATCACTCCCATTCGAGCTCTGCGAAGGCCGCACTGACATTCCGGACATGATATTGGTCGAACAATTCCCAGGCATCGCGCTCGGAAAAGCCTGCGATTTGCGTGGCTTCCTCCAAGGTCTTGCCCTCTTTGATCAAATTTCTGACATCGGCGGCGATCGCCGCGAGATAGCGCTGCTCGGGCCGAAGCGCCTCCGGCAGCTGCATGGCATGCGGTCCGTGCCCGGGCACGACTTGTTTGGCCGGTCTTTGCGAGAGTGCCTCCAGGAGCGCGAGCCAGCCTTTGATCGACCCGTCGAGCGTCGGCACATGCACCGAAAACAGCAGATCACCCAGGAACAGCGTGCCGGTTGCCTGGTCGGTGACAATCAGATCGTTGTCGGTATGCGCGGTCGGCTGCGGCTCGAGCAGCAGCGTCCGGCCGCCAAGGTCAAGGGTGAGGGGGGTCTCCACCGCGACCGTCGGCAGGATCACCTCGATGCCCGCGAAAGCGTCCTCGCCGAGCATTTGCCGGTTGGAGGCGAGATAGCGGTCGGCCCTGGTGGCGAGCCCGCGTGCGAGCTTGTAATGGCCGACAAAGGCGGGATCGTCGCGTTTGAACGCCGCGTTACCGAAAACGTGGTCCGGATGCATATGCGTGTTGATCACATATTTGATCGGCTTGACGGTCGTCGCGCGGATCGCGTCTCTGAACTCCCGCCCCACGGCGGCGCTGCCCAGCGTGTCGATAATGGCGACCGCGTCCCGGCCAACCACAAAGCCGGCATTGGCCATGTCCCCGCGATTTTCCGGCGATTGCAACTCGTAGCGCCCCTGATGCACGAAAACCCCTTCCGCCACCTCGCTGATTTCGGCATGGCCGGTCGCTTGCGCCGGTGCGCAGCGAAGCAGCGGAACGGCGGCGAGCGCGAGTGCCCCGCGCAGGAAATCCTGCCGCGAGAGCTTGCTTTGCGCGGCTGGGCTGGGAGGCTGGGACCTTCTGATGGACATGGCAGCCATCATATAGGCGCGAAGCGACGCCGTGAAAATCGCCGCAAATCCCGCCGCCGGGCCCTTTTTGTTTGGCATGGCTTCGTATAGTTTACGGCAGCGCAGACAGGGAGGGCGCGGGCATGCGGATTCTTCTTATTTTAATCGTCGTTGCCGCGATTTTTGTCGTGGTTCAGAGCCAAAGGCACGGCTGCAAATGGGGCGAGCCGGCCTGGTTTGATTGCATTATCGGGCAAAAGGCCGATGCACCGGCGCCTGAGCCGACACCGGCGCCTGAGCCGACACCCGAGCCGGAGCCTACCCCCGAGCCGGAGCCTACCCCCGAGCCCGAGCCTGAGCCCGAGCAATAGGGGAACGCCCTCGCGAATGGCATGACCCGTGCGCGCGGGAACGCGCGCGGGTCATGGCCCATTGAACCCAGCGGATGTTGGGTGGAAGCGCTGCCGGATCGCGTTAAGCTTCGGTCCGCATTCCCGGCACAGCCTGAGGTGGCGCCATCGACAGATGCGCGTCCACCCGAAAATGTCCATTATATCCAAAGCCGTTGTCCCCGGCGCTTCAGCCCAAGTTACAGTCCGCCAGATGACGTCCGCGAGAAAATCCGCCGAGATCGCTGCCGCGGCGCTTGCTAAGATGCTGCGGGACAGCAACGATTCCGGCAGGGTTGCGGATATCGTCGAGAGTGTTTTGACCGACGCAAACCGCGAGCAGGAGGAACAGGAGCGCCGTCATGTGGTCGAGGTCGAGGCCGCCGCAGCGACCCGATTGGCCCGGCTGCTCGATGCCTCCCCGGCGGTGATCTACAGTTTCGAAGCCAAGGGCGATTTCGCGCCGACCTTCGTCAGCGAGAATATCGCGCGGCTGTTCGGCTACGCGGCCAGTGAATATCTCGACAACCCCAATTTCTGGCGTGAGCGCGTGCACCCCGATGACTTGCCGCGCCTCGAGGCCGAGATGAGCGCATTGTTCGAGCGTGGCCAGCATGTGCGAGTATCGCTTCCGCAAGAAGGACGGCGGCTATTGCTGGGTGAACGACGATCAGCACCTGATCCGCGACGAGGCCGGCGAGCCGTCGGAGGTGGTGGGCTCGTGGAGCGATATCAGCGCCCGCAAGGGCGCGGAGGAGGCAGAGGACCGGGCCCGCGCTCGGCTGGCACTGCTGCTCGATACCGCGCCCGCGGTG
>JAWOJH010000095.1:0-5300 GCA_046481725.1 Methyloceanibacter sp.
GGGCGTCACGCGGGCGACGTTCGACCGCGCCTTTCAGGGCTTCTCGATCGACCCAGAGGTGATCGAAGCCGCCAAATATCAGCCGGAATATGTGCGGCCGATCGGTGAATATATCGATCGAGCGGTGTCCGATAAGCGGATCGATACCGGCAAACAGAAGCTCGTCGAACATCAGGCGCTGCTCGGGGCGATCGAGAACCGCTACGGGGTCGACCGGCATATCGTCGTTGCCATCTGGGGAATGGAATCCAATTTCGGCACCCAGCCCGGGGACAAGAATGTGATCCGTTCGCTTGGGACCCTGATCTGCTCCAATACCAAGGCCAAGTTCGCCAGGTCTCAGCTCAATTCCGCGCTCAAGATCTTGCAACGCGGCGATATCAGCTTCGAGGCGATGAACGGTTCCTGGGCGGGCGCGATGGGGCATACCCAGTTTATCCCCACCACCTATTCGGCCTATGCCGTCGACTATGACGGTGACGGTAAGCGCGATATCTGGACCAACATCCCGGACGCGCTTGCTTCGACCGGGAGCTATTTGAAAGTCTCCAAATGGCGTGCGGGCGAGACCTGGGGCTATGAGGTCCGGCTGCCCAAGGGCTTCGATCCGAAGCGGGTCAGCGACAAAACTTTGAGGCCGGTCGGCGAGTGGCAGAAGCTCGGCATCGTGCGGGTCAATGGCGAGCCGTTTCCGCGCGCCGGCGACCGGGCCTCGCTATTCGCGCCGGAAGGCGCGCGCGGTCCCGCCTTCCTCCTGCTCAATAATTTCCGCTCGCTGCTCCGCTACAACAATGCCAACTCCTACGCATTGGCCGTCGGCCATCTCGCCGACCGGTTGCGGGGTGGAGGGCGTTTCGTGCAGGCTTGGCCGACCGACGAGAATCGTCTCTCGTTCGAGCAGCGGGCCGAATTACAGCAGCATCTGATCGCGCGGGGGTTCCTCGACGGTGAGCCGGATGGGGTGATCGGGCCGGCGACGCTCGAAGCCGTGCGCGGCTATCAGCGCGCGAAGAGCCTTCCGGTCGATGGATTCCCGAGTCAGACGATTCTTAAGCTCTTGCAGAGCGAGCCACCCCCGGCCATTGTGCCGGAAGGTACGAGCAGCCTCCCCGCAGGGACGAATTGAGGGCCTTTCCCGAGGACGATGTCGCGTAACCTTTTCCGTCTTGGCTCCGGCTTCCCGCGCCGATTCGGCTTGGGCTCGGTCGCGGTGGTGATCGGCCTGGTCCTGTGCCCGCTATGGCTCGTGCCTTCCATGGCGCAGGGCACGACCCCGGTCCAGCGCAGCTATATCAATCCCTTCCCCAATGGCGACCGCTATCGGGTGGTCGTAATCGGCGATTCGCTCGGCGATGGGTTGTGGTCCGGCCTCTATCGCGCCTTCGAGGACGACGCGACGCTCGAATTCATCCAAAAGTCCAAGGCCTCGACCGGCTTCGCCCGGCCGGAGAGCTATGACTGGAATGCGCAACTGGCGGACCTGCTCAAGAACGACACGTTTCAGATTGCGGTGGTGATGTTCGGCGCCGAAGGGCAGCAGATCCGCAGCGGCCGCGATTCGCTGAAAGTCGGCAGCGACGGCTGGCGCGAGATATACGGCAAGCGCGTAGAGGCCTTCATCAAGCAACTTCGCGCCGCGAACATCGCCGTCTATTGGGTCGGACTTCCGGTGATGCGCAGCCCGGGCCAGAGCAGCGACGCCGAGGCGATGAACGATCTGTTCCGCGAGAAGGCCTTCATCAACGGGGCTAAGTTCATCGACACCTGGAACGGCTTCACCGACGAGTCCGGTCGCTACAGCGCTTACGGCCCCGACATGACCGGACAGGTCAAGCGGCTGCGGGCCGACGACGGCGTGCATTTCACCATGCGCGGCTATCTCAAGCTTGCCCATTTCGTGGAGAAGGAGCTGCGGCGCGATCTGAACCTCGCGAAGCTCGAGCGAAATATTCCGCTCGCCGGAAACGAGGAAGAGCAGTCCAAGGTTGTGGGGCGCGACATTGTACCGGGCCGGGGCGACGCCGAGCCGGCAGCCGCACCCGAAGTAGGACAGACGGCGGCCGAGCCGGATGCGCTGGCCGTTGCCGTCGCCGAGCAGGCTCAAGGCGATCAGGCGCCGGAGCTGCATGAAAGCAATGTCGGCGATGTCAGCGTGGTCAGGCCGGCGATGGATCAGGCCCTACAGGCGGCGCAGAGCTTCGCGCCGGCGGCTGCGGCGATGCCGGAGGCCGAGATGGTCACCAGCGAGCTCGCCAATGGCTTGACCGCGGTCGGCACCATCTCCGCGGTTACCGACCTCTCGCTGGCGTCGTCGCGGCCCCGTCTGCCGCTGTCGCAGCGGCCCTATTACAAGGTGCTGATCAAGGGCGAGCAGCCGAAGCCTAAAGCCGGCCGCGCCGACGATTTCGCCTGGCCGCCCGGGTAAGGCCGCTTAGCGGGGCAGCGCGGTGGCGCCCATCAAGAATTTGTCGATGGCATGCGCCGCCTGGCGGCCTTCGCGGATCGCCCATACCACCAGCGACTGACCGCGGCGCATGTCGCCCGCGGCGAAGATCTTCGAACGCGAGGTGCGGTAGTCGAGCTCGTTCGCCTTGACGTTGCCGCGGCTGTCGAGCATCAGCCGCAAATCCTTGACCATGCCTTCCTGCTCGGGGTGCACGAAGCCCATGGCAAGCAGGACGAGATCGGCCGGGATCAGGAACTCGCTGCCCGGCACCGGCTTCATCTGGCTGTCGAGGCGGATACATTCGAGCTGCTCGACCTTGCCGTCCTTGCCCAAAAAGCGGTTGGTGGCGACGCTGAAATCGCGCGCGGCGCCCTCCGCCTGGCTCGACGAGGTGCGGAGCTTGAGCGGCCAGTGCGGCCAGGTGAGCTCCTTGTTTTCCTTCTCCGGCGGTTGCGGCAGGATCTCCAACTGGGTCACCGAGACGGCGCCCTGGCGGAACGAGGTGCCGATGCAGTCGGAGCCGGTGTCGCCGCCGCCGATCACCACCACGTTCTTGCCGGCGGCGAGGATCGGCTCGACGTCTGCCAGTTTCTCGCCCGAGACACGCCGGTTTTGCTGCGGCAGGAAATCCATGGCGAAATGGACGCCCGCAAGATCGCGGCCTGCTACGGCGAGATCGCGCGGATGCTCGGCACCGCCGGCGAGCAATACCGCGTCGTGGTCGCGCTCGAGCTTCGAGACGGGCAAGTCGCGGCCGACATGCACGTTGCAATGGAAGGTAACCCCTTCCGCCACCATCTGCTTTACCCGCCGCTCGACGATAAATTTCTCCATCTTGAAATCTGGGATGCCATAGCGCAGCAGGCCTCCGGGCTGAGCATGCTTTTCATAGACGTGCACATCGTGGCCGGCGCGGGCGAGCTGCTGGGCGGCGGCAAGTCCCGCAGGGCCGGAGCCGACGATGGCGATGCGCTTGCCGGTCTTGCGATCGGGCGGCTCGGGCCGCACCCAGCCCTCGTCGAAAGCCTTGTCGGCGATGGCGCATTCGATCGATTTGATGGTCACGGGCACGTCGATGATGTTCAGCGTGCAGGCCGCCTCGCAAGGCGCGGGACAGATGCGCCCGGTCACTTCCGGGAAATTGTTGGTCGAGTGCAGGTTCTCGGCGGCGACCTGCCAGTCCGAATGGTAGACGAGGTCGTTCCAGTCGGGGATCTGATTGTTCACCGGACAGCCGGTGTGACAATAGGGGATGCCGCAATCCATGCAGCGCGCGGCCTGGCGCGCGATGTCGGCCTCGCTCGGGGGGATCACGAACTCGCGCCAATGGCGGACGCGGTCGGACGCGGGCTCGTAAGCCCGGTCCTCGCGTTCGATCTCCAAAAAGCCCGTGATCTTGCCCATCGAGGTCATGCTCTGTGGCCCATGGCCATGCAAACATCCAGCGGCCGAGTAGTCACCGTCTTATCGCGCCCGTCAAGCAGGGTGACACCCGGCGATTGCCCGGTACATGGTCGCTCCTTCCGGTTGAAGATTACTTGCTTTGACCGCCGTTGCCGCGCAAGCCGATCTCAATCTCGCCGAGACCGGTCTTGTCGGCGACTTGCTGGCGGGCCATCTCCTCCAGCGCGCGGCGATACTCGACCGGCATCACCTTGACGAATTTCGGCAGATAACCCGCCCAATCGTCGAGGATAGCCCGCGCCCGCGCCGAGCCGGTATAGTGGAGGTGGTTCTCGATCAGCTGATGCAGCCGCTCCTCGTCGAAGCGGGTCATGTCGGTCACGTCCACTAGGCCGTGGGTTTCGAGATCGCCGGTCTGATGGCGGCTACGCTCCATGAGGCGGTTCTCGCTCGGCACCGGCTCGAGGTCGACCATGGCGAGGTTGCAGCGCCGCTCGAAATCGCCGTCCTCGTCCAACACATAGGCGATGCCGCCGGACATGCCGGCCGCGAAATTGCGGCCCGTCGGACCGATCACCACCACTACGCCGCCGGTCATGTACTCGCAGCCGTGATCGCCGGTGCCTTCGACCACGGCGATTGCGCCGGAGTTCCGCACGGCGAAGCGCTCGCCGGCAATGCCGCGGAAATAGCATTCGCCGGCGATGGCGCCATACAGCACCGTGTTGCCGACGATGATCGACTTCTCCGGCACGATGCTGGAGTCGGCGGACGGGCGGACGATGATGCGGCCGCCGGACAGGCCCTTGCCGACATAGTCGTTGGCCTCGCCGGCGAGGTCGAGGGTGACGCCATGCGCGAGCCAGGCGCCGAAGCTCTGTCCGGCAGAGCCCTTGAGCCGCACCCAGATCGTGTCGTCGGGTAGCCCGGTATGGCCGTAGCGCTTGGCGATCTCGCCGGACAGCATGGCGCCGGTGGTGCGGTCGATGTTCCTGATCTCGAGATCAAGCTTGACCGGCTTTTTCTCCTCGATGGCCTCGCGCGCGAGCTCGATCAGCTTCACGTCGAGGACTTTGTCCAGGCCGTGGTTCTGCCGCTCAGTGTTGTAGATGGCGACCTCGGCCGGAACCTCGGGCTTATGGAACAGCCGCGTGAAGTCGAGCCCCTTGGCCTTCCAATGGTCGATGGCTTGGCTCTTATCGAGGATCTCGGTCTGGCCGATCATCTCGGCGAAGCTACGGAAGCCGAGCGCGGCCATGTATTCGCGGACCTCTTCGGCCACGTAAAAGAAATAGTTGATCACATGCTCGGGCTTGCCCTGAAATCTCGCGCGCAGCAGCGGGTCCTGGGTGGCGACGCCCACCGGGCAGGTGTTGAGATGACATTTGCGCATCATGATGCAGCCCGCGGCGATCAAGGGCGCGGTGGAGAAGCCGAACTCGTCGGCGCC
>JAWOJH010000141.1:0-2817 GCA_046481725.1 Methyloceanibacter sp.
GCCCGTCTTGATTCGCGTCATTCTCGGATCGAGGTTTTCCCTTCGCGTTCCTTCGCGTCCTTCGCGGTCAAATCGTTTTTCAACCCGATCACGAGGCCAGCGCAGGCCGCCCCATCATCATCGACAGCGTCGTCGCCAAGTCGTCGCGCATCTGGCGGCGGTCGATGATGCGGTCGATCGCGCCCTTTTCCTGCAGGAACTCGGAACGCTGGAAGCCTTCGGGCAGGGTCTCGCGCACGGTCTGCTCGATCACCCGCGGACCGGCGAAGCCGATCAGCGCATTCGGCTCGGCGATGATGAGGTCGCCGAGCATGGCGAAACTCGCCGAGACGCCGCCCATGGTGGGATCGGTCAGCACCGAGATGAAGGGCAGGCGGTGGCGCGACAACTGCGTCAGTGCCGCCGAGGTCTTGGCCATCTGCATCAGGGAAAACAGACCTTCCTGCATGCGCGCGCCACCGCTGGCGGAAAAACAGATGAAGGCGGAACGCGACACGATCGCGGCCTCGACACCAAGGACGAAACGCTCGCCGACCACCGAGCCCATCGAGCCACCCATGAACTTGAACTCGAAGGCCGCCGCGACCACCGGAATATGCTTGACGTTGCCGCTCATCACCACCAGCGCATCGGTTTCGCTAGTCGACGCCTGCGCCTCTTTGAGGCGCTCGGGGTATTTCTTGCTGTCCTTGAACTTGAGCGGATCGAGCGGGGTGACCCGCGAGCCGATCTCGTGGCGCCCTTCGGCATCGAGCAGCATGTCGAGGCGGCGCCGGGCGCCGATGCGGTGGTGATGGCCGCACTTGGGGCAGACTTCGAGATTGCTCTCCAGATCCGCGCGGTACAAGACCTCGTTGCAGGCCGGGCACTTCGACCACAAGCCTTCCGGCATGGTCTTACGCGTCTCCACCCGGCGCTTGATTTTCGGCGGCAGGATTTTCTGAAACCAGCTCATAAAAAATATCCTAGCTTTATCCCCCTCTCCCTTCAGGGAAGAGGGCGGGGAGAGGGTGAAACGCACCCCCGACGTACATTTTTCACTTACTCGCCGCGTCGACGCCGCGGCGCAACTCGGCGACCAGATGCCTGACGCGGTTGACGCACTCGCCTTCGGGCGCATTCTCGATTTCGTTGACGATGCGGCTGCCGACCACTACCGCATCGGCGATGCGCGCGACGGCCTCGGCGGTAGCGGCGTCGCGGATGCCGAAGCCCACGCCGACCGGCAGGCTGCAATGCCTGCGCACCATTTCCAGCTTGCGCGCGACCTCGTCGGTATCGAGATTGGCCGAGCCGGTCACGCCCTTCAGCGAGACGTAGTAGATGAACCCGCCCGCCGCTGCGGCGACCTGCTCCACCCGTGATTCGGGCGTGGTCGGCGAGAGCAGGAATATCGGGTCGAGGCCGGCCGCCTTGAACACGTCCGCCACACCGTGCGCCTCTTCCGGGGGAATATCCACGGTCAGTACGCCATCCACGCCGGCCGCCTTCGCCGCATCGGCAAAGACCTGGTAGCCCATGCGCTCGACCGGGTTGGCATAGCCCATCAGCACCACCGGAGTGGTGTTGTTGGACTTGCGGAACTCCGCCGTCATCGCCAGCACATCCTTCAGTCCGATCTTGTTTGCCAGGGCCCGCTCGGAGGCGCGCTGGATCACCGGTCCGTCGGCCATCGGATCGGAAAACGGCACCCCCAGCTCGATGATGTCGGCGCCCGCCTCCACCAGCGCGTGCATCAGCGGCACCGTCATGCCCTTGCCCGGATCACCGGCGGTGATGAATGGGATCAGGGCTTTCTTGTTGTGCGCCTTGAGCGCGGTAAAGGTCTGGCCGATGCGGCTCATGATGGGGTCTTCTGAAAGATGCAATTCAATTGGGTCAAAGCTCTATTCCTGCGTCATCCCAGACAAGGCGACGGCTCATTTGCACGCTCATGCATACATTAAGCGCCCGCGCGGTTCGGGAATGGATCGCCCGATTTCCTGCGCCACTTCAATCCAGGCAGCCATCGCGTCCTGGACATGGCGCAAAGCTTCATCCTGCGACTCGCCATGCGCCATGCAGCCTGGCAACTCAGGCACCTCCGCAATAAACGCTGCGTCTTCCGCACTCCAATACAGAATGATTTCATATCGATACACGCTCATTCCCCCGACAGTTTGTATTTCACAATCACGGCCCTGACCTGTTTAACCTGATACGGCTTGGCTTTGTCTCCAGAGGGCTGGATGTTGATGATTTCCTCTACCCCATCCTTGCTGAATACATGATGGCTGCCCTTGATCCGCTTTTGGAAACCAAAGCTCACAAGCAATGCGGTCAAATCATCAAAGGCGACGTTCTGATCGCTTCCACCACGCAAGACCTGGTCAAGGATTTTCGGCAGTCTTCCCACCTTTACAGCGAAATCCCCGACACCTTCGCCACCGTGTTGATGTCCTTGTCACCGCGGCCCGAGAGATTGATCAGGATGGTCTTGTCCTTGCCCAGGGTCGGCGCCAGCTTTTTGGCGTAGGCGACGGCATGGCTGGATTCGAGCGCGGGAATGATGCCCTCGAATCGGCACAGGTCGTGGAAGGCGGCCAATGCCTCGTCGTCGTCGATCGCCACGTATTCGGCGCGGCCGGCGTCCTTGAGCCAGCTGTGCTCGGGGCCGACGCCGGGATAGTCGAGGCCGGCCGAGACCGAGTGGGTCTCGATGATCTGGCCGTTCTCGTCCTCCATCAGGTAGCTCCGGAAACCGTGCAGCACGCCGGCCATGCCGGCTGACAGCGGCGCTGCGTGCTTGCCGCTGGCGATGCCGGAGCCGCCGGCTTC
>JAWOJH010000094.1:0-8651 GCA_046481725.1 Methyloceanibacter sp.
AGACGCCGCAAATAGCATGCGCGATTTAGCGGTGCGCTACCGGCCTCTGGCCTACTTGAGCGCATTTTTAGATGCGCTACCGGCCTCTGGCCTGCTTGAGCGCATACGCTACTTGAGCGCATGTGGCGCGCCGGAAGGCGCCCGCCGCGTCTCGCCAAGACGCGGACACTAAAAGTTTGCGCCGTTCGGCGTGCCACCCCTCGTCTTTGAGAAGGGCCGAAGGCCGTCTCGAAGGATGAGGAAAAAGGAGCACAGGCCGGACGCTTAACCGCGCCGCGGCAGGATCGCGCATGCCTTGACCCCGCCGCGGCGAGCCTCTAACCGGGACCGCCATGACCCTTCTTGCTGAAATTCCCGTGATCGAGTCCATCGAGCAGCTGGGCGGCGGCTATGCGGCGTGGCTGACCGATATTTGGGGCGTGATGCATAACGGCCGTCGCGCCTTCCCCGATGCCGTCGCGGCGACGCGCGCCTTCCGTGCCCAAGGCGGTCTTGTCGTGCTGTTGTCGAACTCGCCGCGGCCGAGCACGTCCGTGCAGGAGCAGCTGCGCCATTTGGGCGTGCCCGACGATGCCTACGACGCATCCGTCACCTCGGGCGATCTGACGCGGCACGAACTCGGCAAGCACGCCGGCGCTTCCGTCTATCATCTCGGGCCCGAGCGCGACCGGCCGATCTTCCATGGGCTGGACCTCAAGCTCGCGCGCCACGAGGATGCCGAGCTTATCGTCTGCTCCGGCCTGTTCGATGACGAGACCGAGACGCCCGACGACTATGCCGATCTCCTGCGCGGGCTGGCCGCCCGCAAGCTGCCGATGATCTGCGCCAATCCCGATCATCTGGTGGAGCGGGGCGACGATCTCGTCTATTGCGCCGGCGCGCTCGCGGCGCAGTACGAGCGGGAAGGGGGCGGCGTCGTCTATGCCGGCAAACCCTACCCGCCGATCTATCTGCTGGCGCTCGAAACCCTTTCCCGTCTGGCGGGGCGAGAGATCAAGCGTAGCGAAGTACTGGCGATCGGCGACGGGGTGAACACCGACATCGCCGGGGCCGCGGCGCTCGGCATCGGCTCGGTGTTCGTGGCGAGCGGGCTGCATGTGCCGGCCAATAGCGGCGGCGATGCCGGTTCCGATGCGCTCGATCCGCGCCATCTCGCCGAGCTGTTCGCTCAGGCGGGACGGCCGCTGGCCGCCATGCAACGTCTGGCGTGGTGATCTAGTTGCCGCGAAACAGGGCGTCGATCCGAGCCTGGTCCTGCTCGCTCGAGCCGGGAAGGCCGGGCCCTTCGAGCGCGGGCCGCTTGCGCTTCGCTGGTGTGAGCTTGGCGCCGCCGCCACCCCCTTGCAGATGCGTGGCGATTACGCGGTCGAGCGACTCGGCAATCTTGGTGACACGCTGGCCGACCAAATCGTGGAAGCCGCAGGCGGTCATGATGGCGAGGATCGCTTCTTCCGCCTTCTTCGCTTCTTCCTTGTCGGCGAAGGCGAGCAGGTTCTCCGCCGAATCGAGAATGCGGGCCGCGGCGTCCTCGGCGGTGGCGCGGATCGCGGCAAGCTCCCGCAAAGTGTTTACCAGCACGGCGATCTCGCCAGAGACCGAGCGGCTGGCCTCGCCGCCCTTGACCGGCGCGCGAGGCTCCAACCGGCGCCGTGCCGAAAGTCTCCCGCGCCCTGGCATTGCCCCCAACCCCTCTGAGCTTCTATTCGCCGAACACGGCGTCGATCTTCGCCTTCAAGGTCGCCGCATTGAACGGCTTGACGATATAGTTGTTCACTCCGGCCTTCTTCGCCGCGATCACGTTGTCGGTCTTCGATTCCGCCGTCACCATGATGAACGGCGCGCGACAGCCGGTCGTCGGCGCGCACTTCGCGCAACAGCTCGTAGCCGGTCATCGGTTCCATGTTCCAGTCGGAGATGACCAGCCCGTAATCCTGCTCCCGCATCATGTTGAGCGCCACGCTGCCGTCGGCTGTCTCGTCGACATTGGCGAAGCCGAGCTGCTTCAGGAGATTCCGGATGATCCGGATCATCGTCTTGTAGTCGTCGACGATGAGCACCTTCATGCTATGATCGACAGCTATTATTTCCTCCGATCCCCCCGGACCCGGTGTTGTCTTGCCTTGGTGAGGCGGCCCGGCGCTCCGCGCCTGGACCAAATCCTCCGGCCAACAGTAGAGACCGGCCATGAATGGATGGTTAAACCCATCCAGTTTAAGGGCTTTTTGTCTGGGACCGGCATTGCCGCGCCGTTATTGCGGTGCAGCAACCGCTTCGCTATTTTGCCCCACCAATCGCAAGCAGCAGGGAAAATCACATGACCAGCAATGGGAAAGGCGGCGGCCTCGGCCACGGCTACTATTTCGAAGACCTGTCCGTCGGCATGGAAGCGAGCGTCGCCAAGCAGATCACCGACCAGGATATCGCCGCCTTTGCCGAACTGTCGGGCGACGTCAACCCGGTGCATCTCTCCGACGATTTCGCCGCCGGCACCATCTTCAAGAAGCGCATCGCTCACGGCTTCCTGACCGGCAGCCTGTTCTCGACCGTGCTCGGCACCAAGCTGCCCGGGCCGGGCTGCATCTATCTGTCCCAGAGCATGAAGTTCAAGGCGCCGGTCTATATCGGCGACGAGGTGGTGGCGACGCTCAAGGTCACCTGCCTCGACGCCGAGAAAGGCCGCGCCACATTTGCCTGCGACGCGGCGGTCAACGGCAAGACGGTGCTTGAAGGCGAGGCCGTGATGATGGTCGATCGCCGCGCCCCGCGCCAATAGACCGGCTCCGAGTCCTCCGGCCATGGATGTCGTCGGCTCTTGGCGCGACTTACCGCCCCACCTCAAGGGCGCGAGCCTCGCCATCGGCAATTTCGACGGCGTCCATCGCGGCCATCAGGCGGTCCTCGGCGAGGCGATCAAGATCGCCAGGCAGGAAGGGCGACGCGCCGGCGCCGTGGTGTTCGAGCCGCATCCACGCGAATTCTTCACGCCGGAGACGCCGTTCTTCAGGCTCACGCCGCTTCCGCTCAAGCTCGAACTGCTCGATGCGCTCGGCCTCGATCAGACCTTCGTGCTGCCATTCGACCGCGCGCTGTCTTCGCTCAGTGGAGAGGAATTCGCCACCGAAGTGGTGGCCAAGGGTTTGGGCGCGAGTCACGTCGTGGTCGGGCACGATTTCACCTACGGCAAGGGCCGCAGCGGCACGACCACGGAGCTTGCCAAGCTCGGCGGCGCCCTCGGCTTCGGCGTAGACGTGGTCGCGCCGGTTGGTTCGGGCGCCGCGACATTTTCCTCGAGCCGCATCCGCGAGCATCTCCGACGCGGCGATGTCAAGGAAGCAGCGGAACAACTCGGCTATTGGTGGCGGGTTCGCGGCACGGTCAGCGAAGGCGCCGGTCGCGGCAAGGGTCTCGGCTTCCCCACGCTCAACCTGCCGCTCGCGCCGGGTCAGGACATCGGCCACGGCATCTACGCCATGCGCGTCGATCACCGCGGCAAGCGCTACCATGCGGCCGGCTATGTCGGGTCGCGGCCGACCTTCGGCGATAACGGCGAGCCGGTGCTGGAGGCCTATCTGCTCGACTTCGCCGGCGACCTCTATGGCGAGGAGGTCGAGGCCGAGTTCGTCGCCTTCCTGCGGCCAGACCAGGGCTTCGCCAACGTCGGCGCGCTCGCCGGGAAAATGCGCGAGGATTGCGACCGTGCGCGCGACGTGCTGGTCAAGATCGAAGCCGACGACCCTATGCGCCGCTTCCCGCTGGCCCGCGCGCTCGCCGATGCGCCTGCTACTTGATCTTGAAGGGCAGGTCGGTGCTGGCCGATTTGCCGCTATGCGTGTCGCGGATGGTGAGGCCGAGAATATACGACCCTTCCGCCGCGCCGGTCAGGTCGAGCTGGACATGGCTCATATAGTCGAGCGGCGGCTCGCGTGCCTCAAGCTCGAACTCGCCGAAGCCCTTCTGCCCGGCAAGCACCTGACCCTCCGGCGAGCGGATCTCGAAATCCACGACCAGCTTGGAGGCGAATACCCCGCCTTCGTTCTTCCAGGCGACGCCGATCGGCTCGGTATAGACGATGAGCGGCTCGTCCACGGTGAAAACGTTGCTGGTGCGCGGCTGATAGGCGGCGAAGCCTTCGGGAACCTCTGTCACGAACAGGATGCGGCGAAAGCCGAGCGGCGCCTTGCTCAAGGCTTCGACCACGGCCGCGCGTGCGGCGTTGATCGCGGCTACGGCCTTTCCGGTCTCGGCCTGGCTCGGTTTAGCCTCCTGCTCTTCCTGATTCGGCGGGCCGTCCTGGGAAGCAGCAAACACGTTGCCGGTCGCCAGAAGCCAAAGCGCCAATGCGCCGCAAATCGGTCGAACCATGCCGCACGTCTCCCCGCTCAAGCGTTTCTCCCGCGACCGAGCTTAGCAGGGCGCGACGCCGATGCCAGCGGCGAAGCGCGGCGAGGAAGCCCTTTCATGTGGAGTGCGCGGTTGCTAGAACGCGCCGGGGACTCGCGGCAAATCATCAGAAGCAAGGGTCATGGCGAAAACCACCAAGAGCGGTAAATCACCCGCCAAGACCGCGCGGCGCAAGCGTGTCGCGCGCAGCAGAAAAGCGCCGTCGAAGGCGGCGCCGGCTCGGAAAGCTGCCGCCTCCCGCAAAGCGGCCCCGGTGAAGAAGCCGAAATCCGCGACTCCCAGGTCGAAGCCCAAATCGAAGTCTAAGTCGAAGTCTAAGGGCACGCGACGCGTCAGCGCCAAGGCGCCCAAACTCGCGCGGTCCAGAACCAAGCCGAAATCCCCGGCCAAAGCCAAGCCGAAATCTTTGACCAAAGCGAAGACAAAGCCGGCGGCCAAGACCAAGGTGAAAGCGGCGGCCAAGCCTCGCCGTCAGGCAACAACTCAAAGCGCCAAGACACAAGCGCCGCGCTCCCCGAAGCGAAAGCCGCAAGCGAAGCCGCGATCCCTCGTCGCCCGGCTCGAAGCGGAAGCCCTTGAGGTCCAGACCGACCGCTACTGGAGCGAGACGCTGTTTCTCCCCAGGACCGACTTTCCCATGAAGGCGGGGCTGCCCGAGCGCGAGCCCGAACTGCTCAAGCGCTGGGAGCGGCTGCGTCTCTATGAATTGCTGCGCGCCGCGGCCAAGGGACGCGAGCAGTTCGTGCTGCATGACGGGCCGCCTTACGCCAATGCCAACATTCATATCGGTACCGGCCTCAATAAGATCCTCAAGGACGTGGTTGTCCGGTCGCAGCAGATGATGGGCAAGGACGCGAATTACGTGCCGGGCTGGGACTGTCACGGCCTCCCGATCGAATGGAAGGTCGAGGAGGAGAATTACCGCGCCAAAGGCAAGACCAAGCCGGACCTATCGGACGCGGAGGCGATGCTCGCCTTCCGCGCCGAGTGCCGCGCCTATGCCGAGCATTGGCTCAATGTGCAGCGCGAGGAGTTCAAGCGGCTCGGCGGGACCGGCGATTGGGCGCATCCCTATACGACGATGAGCTTCGACGCCGAGGCGACCATCGCCCATGAGCTGATGAAGTTCGCCATGAACGGCCTGCTCTATCGCGGCTCGAAGCCGGTGATGTGGTCGGTGGTCGAACGCACCGCCCTGGCCGAGGCCGAGGTCGAATATGAGGAAATCGAGAGCCCGGCGATCTGGGTGAAGTTCCCCGTCGCCGGCTATGCCGGGCCCAAAATGGATATCGGTCCCGACGACGACGAGTTCTTTCTCCCCGATGAGATCAACAAAGCCTCGATCGTCATCTGGACGACGACCCCCTGGACCATTCCCGGTAACCGCGCTGTGTCGTTCTCGAAGGACCTCGACTACGGTGTTTACGAAGTGACGCACGCCCCCGACGACAATTGGGCGAAGGTCGGCGACCGGCTGATCGTTGCGGACAAACTGGCCGAGGACGTGTTCAAGGCCGCGCGTATCACCGCGTGGCAGCGCTATGGGCACATGCCCTGGGGGGCGCTCGAAGCCATCACCTTGGCCCATCCCTTGCGCGGCCAGGGCTACGACTTCGACGTGCCGCTGCTCGCCGGCGAGCATGTGACCGAGGACACCGGCACCGGCTTCGTGCATACCGCACCGGGTCACGGCACCGAGGACTTCGAGGCGTGGGAGGAGCATCGCGGTCGGCTCGGAGTCCGCGGCATCGACACCAAGATTCCCTTCACCGTCGACGAGGCCGGTTTCTTCACCAAGGAGGCGCCTGGCTTCGAGGGCAAGCGGGTGATCGACGACAAGGGCAAGTTCGGAGATGCCAATTTCGCGGTGATCGCCGCCTTGACCGAGGCCGGCGCGTTGCTCGCCCGCGCGCGCCACAAACATGACTACCCGCATTCCTGGCGGTCGAAGAAGCCGGTGATCTTCCGCGCCACGCCGCAATGGTTCATCGCCTTGGACAAGACGGTCGTTCCTCACCCTGAGGAGGGCGCGCAAGCGCCCGTCTCGAAGGGTGAGACTGGGATTCCTCATCCTTCGAGACGCGCCCCCGGCGCTCCTCAGGATGAGGGCACGTTACGGCAGCGCGCGCTGAAATCGATCGACGACACGCGATGGGTCCCGCCGCAGGGCGAGAACCGCATCAGGGGCATGGTCGAAACCAGGCCCGATTGGGTGGTGTCGCGCCAGCGCGCCTGGGGCGTGCCGATCACCGTGTTTCGCCACAAGGAGACCGGCGAGGTCATCCCGCGCCGAGATTTTTCGGGATCGGTCGAATTGATCGAACGGATCGTCGGCGCCGTCCGGGGCGAGGGGGCCGATGCCTGGTTCAAGCCGGGCGCCAAACAGCGCTTCCTAGACGGCCTCGTGCAAAATCCCGCCGATTGGGAGAAGGTCGACGACATTCTCGATGTGTGGTTCGACTCCGGCTCGACCCACGCTTTCGTGCTGGAGCGCCGCCCCGATTTGAAATGGCCGGCTTCGCTCTATCTCGAAGGCTCCGACCAGCATCGGGGCTGGTTCCAGTCCTCGCTGCTGGAATCCTGCGGCACGCGCGGCCGCGCGCCCTACGACGCCGTCGTCACCCACGGCTTCGTGGTCGACGGGGACGGCCGCAAAATGTCGAAGTCGCTCGGCAACGTCGTGGCGCCGCAAGACGTAATCCGCCAGTCCGGCGCGGAGATTTTGCGGCTCTGGGCGATGAGCTCCGACTATGCGGAAGACCTGCGCATCGGACCGGACATCATCAAGGCCAATGTCGAATCCTATCGCAAGTTCAGGAACACGCTCCGCTTCCTGCTCGGCAATCTCGCGCATTTCCGGCCGAATCTCGCGGTGCCCTACGCGGAGATGCCCGAGCTCGAACGCTATATGCTCTCGCGGCTGGCCGATCTCGATGAAATCGTCCGCACTGGCTACGACAATTTCGATTTCAAGCGCATCTTTCATGCCTTGCTGAATTTTGCCGTTAACGATCTCTCCGCCTTCTATTTCGACATCCGCAAGGACGCGCTCTATTGCGATCCGTACGACAGCCGCACCCGCAAGGCGGCGTTGACCGTGCTGGATCGCTTTTTTGCGGCGCTGACCGCGTGGCTTGCGCCGATGCTTTGCTTCACCATGGAGGAGGCGTGGCTCAATCGTTTCCCCGATGAAAGCGGCTCCGTGCATCTGCGGGCCTTCCCGCACGTTCCGTCCGAGTGGCGCGACGAGAAGCTTGCGGACAAATGGCGCCAAGTAAGGCAAGTGCGCCGCGTGGTGACGGGGGCGCTGGAGATCGAGCGCAAAGAGGGGCGGATCGGCTCCAGCCTCGAAGCGGCGCCCAAGGTTTACATCGCCGACAAGGATCTGCGGGCGGCCTTGTCCGGCGTCGATCTCGCCGAGATCGCCATCACCAGCGGCGCCCGACTGCTGCTTGGCGAAGCGCCTGAGGGTGCCTTCCGTCTCGACGAGGTGAAGGGTGTCGGCGTGGTGTTCGAGCGCGCCAAGGGCCGGAAATGCGCGCGGTCCTGGAAGATCCTGGCGGAGGTCGGCGCCGACCCCGAATTCCCGGACCTCTCGCCGCGCGATGCGGAGGCGGTCCGGCAATTCGACGCCCGCCGCCGCGCCGCAGGGTAGGCCCATGCTGCGGTCCTGGTTTTGGGGTCCCCTGTCGCCGCTCGGTCTCGGCATCGCCGCGGCCACCTTGCTGGCGGACCAGGCGCACAAGACCTGGATGCTCCATGTCTATGATATCGGCGCCAAGGGCACCGTCACCCTCACCCCCTATTTCGACCTGGTGCTGGTCTGGAACCGGGGCATCAGCTACGGGCTGTTGGCCCAGGAGAGCGCGCTTGGCCGCTGGGGGCTGATCCTGTTCGCGCTCGGCGCGAGCCTCGCGCTTGCCGCCTGGCTGGCACGCCTCGATTCGCGGCTGGCGGCGGCCTCGGTCGGGCTCATCATCGGCGGCGCCATAGGCAACGCCATCGACCGCATCCTCTATGGCGCCGTGGCGGATTTCTTCTCGTTCCACGCCTTCGGCTACCAGTGGTATGTGTTCAATATCGCCGATACCGCCATTGTTGCCGGGGTGGTCGGACTTCTATATGACTCCTTGTTCAGGGGTCACAAAAAGGCCGGAAAACCTACTAAGATGTAGCGAAATCCGCGATTTCGCGGGATTTTAGGGGGAGCCTTGGGGCGCACCACACGCATAGTCCGCGGCGGCCGGAAT
>JAWOJH010000156.1:0-8880 GCA_046481725.1 Methyloceanibacter sp.
GCTTAGCACATCCTCATTGCAGATGTGAGGTGGCTTGATACAGCGGGACGCGGGCCAAGCCTCGACGCCGCACGCGAAAATTGCCCTCGTCACTCTGCGGGCGAGCAGTCGATCCCGCTTCGCTTCAGGGCATTGCAGACCTTAAGGCTTTCCGCCTTGTCCGGGAAGGGTCCGATGCGCAAGGCATAGAACGTGCCGAAATCGCCAATCTCCACGCGTTTGATGTCGGGCTGAATTCCGGGGAGCGACTGGCTCTGCGCGACGCGCTTCCACAACGCTTTCGCCTCCGCTTCGGAGCGGCTGGTGGCGAGCTGCAACTGATGAGCGCCAGCCGCCGCGCGCGCGGCGGCCGGTTGCACCTGCGGCTCCGCCCCACCCGAGCGATTGAACATCCGGGCCCAGCGGCTGCCGCTCTCGCCGCCCGTGGGGCCGGCGGAAGCTTCCTGCGACTCGGTCGTAGCCGACCAACCGGTGGTCGGCGCGGTTGGGGGTGCGGCAGGCTGGGCAGCGGCTCGGCTCTGCTGCACCGGCGCGGGGGCTGGCGCTGCAGCAGGCTGCGGCGCAGACTCGGCGACGGTAGGCGATGAGGGGGCGTCGCTCAGAGAGCCGAACCAGCGGGTCAGGCGGTTGCCCCCGCCGCTGGTGCTGCCGGCCGGAGGCGACGACTCCGAGGCTACGGAGGTGCTCCAGCTGTCTAGCGCGGCGGTCGCGGTGCGGGTTGGCGGTTCCGCCGGCGCGGCCGCTTCGGTGCGGGCGCGCGAACTCGAGGCGGTTCCAGCCTCGGGGCGTACCTCGGTACTGAAGGCGGCGATGGCGGCCGTGCCTCCGCCTTCGGCGATCAATTTGTCGACGGAGCCGCTGCCGCCAAGTTTCCGCGCTGCCGCGAGTTCGGCCGCGCCTTCCTTGCCAAGGCCCGCAGCCTGATAAGCCAGGCCGCGATTGACATGCGCCTTGACCCGGTCCGTCTCGGACAATCCGAGCCAGATGGCGGCGCCGAGATCGGCGGCGGCGCGGGCCGGTTCGCCCATCCTGCGATAGGCCAGCCCCCGCAGATAGAGCGCCTGGGCGGCGTCGCTGCGAGAGGCGCCGTCGGAGTTGACCGTGGCGGAAAGCTGCCGCACCGCGGCATCATAGTTGCCTGCAGCAAGCGAGGCGGCCCCATTCCTGAGCCCGGCGTCCTGAGCCAGAGCCGGAGCGATGCCGCCAGCGAGCGCGAGCCCCGCGGCCACAATCCAGGCATGCGGAAAAAAGCGCCCGTCGAAAGCAAGACGGCGCGGCCGGAATGACTTCCGTTGATCCGCCATGTCTTTGCTCAACCAGTAAAATCGGGCAAATCCGAGGCTTGCTATACTATTCGACGGTGACCGATTTGGCGAGGTTACGCGGCTGGTCCACATCGGTCCCCATGAACACGGCGGTATGGTAGGCGATCAGCTGTACCGGCAAGGCGTAGACCAGCGGGGTGACGAAGCGGTGCGCCTGCGGCACATGCAGGCAGGTGGCAATGGCGCAGCCTGCGCTGGCCGGGTCGGCATCGCTCACCAGGACGATCTGGCCGCCCCGTGCCGCCACTTCCTGCATGTTGGACACCGTCTTGTCATAAAGGTCGTCGCGCGGGGCGATGACGATCACCGGCATGTTCTCGTCGATCAGGGCGATAGGCCCATGTTTCAGCTCGCCCGCGGCATAGCCTTCGGCATGGATATAGGAGATCTCCTTGAGCTTCAGCGCCCCCTCCAGCGCCAGCGGGTAGTTGGTACCGCGGCCGAGATAGAGCACGTCGCGCGCCTTTGAGAGCTGATGCGCCAGCATCTCGTACGGGCTTTCGTCGCGGAGCACGGTGGCCATGTGGCGCGGCACCTCGCCGAGCGCCTGGACCAGCTCCGCTTCGAGCGCCGGACCGATCACCCCGCGCGCCTTGCCGGCGGCGATGGCGAGGCAAGCGAGCACGGCAAGCTGGCAGGTGAAGGCCTTGGTGGAGGCGACGCCGATCTCGGGGCCCGCAAGCGTCGGCAGCACCGCCTCCGACTCCCGCGCGATCGACGACTCGCGCACATTGACGATGGAGAGAATGTGCTGCCCCTGCGCACGGCAATAGCGGAGAGCCGCAAGCGTGTCGGCCGTCTCTCCGGACTGCGAGACGAACATAGAAACGCCGCCGGGCTCTAGCGCCGATTCGCGGTAGCGGAACTCCGACGCGATATCGACCTCCACGGGGAGCCTGGCCCAACGCTCGAACCAATATTTCGCGACCAGGCAGGCATAGAAGGCGGTGCCGCAGGCGGAGAGCGAAAGCCGCTGCACGTTGGCGAAGTCGAAGGGCAGCGCCGGAATGTCGACGCGGCTGGTGGCGAGGTCGACATAGGCCGCCAGCGTGTGGCCGATCACCTCGGGCTGCTCGTGGATCTCCTTGGCCATGAAGTGGCGATGGTTGCCTTTGTCGACGAGCAGGGTTGCTGCATGCGAGCGCGTCACGGCGCGTTCGACGGCCTTGCCGTCGCCGTCGCGGATGGCAAGACCCTTGCGGGTCAAGACCGCCCAGTCGCCGTCGTCGAGATAGGCGATGAAGTCGGTAAAAGGCGCGAGCGCGATCGCATCGGAGCCGACAAACATTTCACCGTCGCCATAGCCGACGGCGAGCGGGCTGCCCTGGCGCGCGACGATCATCAGGTCGGTGTAGCCGCGGAAGATCATGGCGAGCGCGAACGCGCCCTGGAGACGCTTCAGCATGTGGAAGGCGGCGCGAACCGGGTCGTTACCCGCCTTCAACTCGCGGGTAAGCAGATGGGCGACGACCTCGGTGTCGGTGTCGCTGGAAAACACCGCCCCACCGGCCTCGAGTTCCTGCTTCAGCTCGCGGAAATTTTCGATGATCCCGTTATGCACCACCGAAACGAGATCGGTCATATGCGGGTGGGCATTGGCCTCCACCGGCTTACCGTGGGTCGCCCAGCGGGTGTGGCCGATGCCGGTATCGCCGGGCAACGGGTCTCGGCGGAGCAACTCCTCGAGATTGCGCAGTTTGCCTTCGGCGCGCCGGCGGCCAAGCTCGCCGTGATGGACGGTGGCGACACCGGCCGAATCGTAGCCGCGATATTCCAGGCGCTTCAGCGCGTCGACTAGCTGTTCGGCAACCGGGCGTTTGCCGAGAATACCGACGATGCCGCACATACCCCTACTCCCTCACGTCCCGGCTACTCATAAATCGGCACCGTTCAAAGCCGCAACTCACGCTCTATGTCCCCTTGTTTCCATCGCCTTTCTGCTTCGGACCGCGCGCGGCGCGCGTTTTCGCCGCCCAGCCCGGACGTTCCTCCTGCGGCGCGCGCGTGAGTGCCAGCGAGTCGGGGGCAACGTCCTTGGAGATCACACTACCGGAGCCGACATAGGCGCCCTCGCCGATCTTCACCGGCGCCACCAGCGAAGAGTTGGAGCCGATAAAGGCGCCGGCGCCGATCTCGGTGCGATGCTTGCCGAAGCCGTCATAGTTGCAGGTGATGGTGCCGGCGCCGACATTGGCGCGCGCGCCGACGCTCGCATCGCCGATATAGGTCAGGTGGTTCACCTTGGCGCCCTCCCCGATTTCGGCCTGCTTGATCTCGACGAAATTGCCGACATGAGCGCCTTTGGCAAGATCCGCTCCGGGTCGCAACCGGGCGAAGGGTCCCACCGTCGCGCCCTGGCCAACCCGTGCGGATTCCAGGTGACAGAAACTTCTGATCCTGGCGCCATCCTCGATCCGCACGCGCGGGCCGATCACCACATGCGGCTCGATCACGACATCGCTGCCGATCTCGGTATCGTAGCTGAGAAACACCGTCTCCGGTGCGGTAAGTGTCGCGCCATTGGCCATGACGGATGCGCGCAAGCGCTGCTGCATCAAGGCTTCCGCCACACCAAGCTCGGCACGAGAGTTCACGCCGAGCACCTCTTCGGCATCTGCCATCACAATATGCGCTTCGAGCCCGTCGCCGCGCGCCAGCGCCACCGCGTCGGTGAGATAGAACTCGCCGTTGGCATTGTCGTTGGCGATCCTGCCGAGGAGGCCAAGCAAGATCTTGGCGGAGCGGAAGCCCATGATCCCGGAATTACATAAAGAAAGCGCCCGCTCTTCGGGGCTCGCCTCCTTTTCCTCCCGGATGCCGGCGAGGCGTCCGCGCGCATCGAGCAGCAACCGCCCATAGCCGGCCGGGTTGTCGGACTCGAAACCGACCACGGCGAGGCCGGCCCCGGCCTCCAGCTCAGCTCGAATCTTGGCTATGGTCGCCGGGAGGAGCAGCGGCGTGTCGCCGTAGAGCACGAGGACCGGTCCATCGAAACTCTCCAGGGCCTGGCGAGCCGCCTTGACAGCATCCGCGGTGCCGAGTTGTTCGGCCTGAATGAACATTTCGCAAGCGGGGTCGAATCCAGTCGCGGCGGCGGCGACCTCGTCCATGTCCGGACCGGTGACCACCGCAAGCCGGGTGAGGCCGGCAGACTTGGCGGCATGGATAGCGTGGGCCAGCAGCGACGCGCCGGCGAGGCGATGCAGGACCTTGGGCAGCGCGGATTTCATCCGTGTGCCCTTGCCTGCGGCGAGAATGATTGCGAGCGCGGAATTGTGCGTCATGCTGCTTCAGACACCGTCGCGAGTTGCCGAATCGCCGCCCGCGAAACGCTTGAGACGGCGACTTGTCTAGTCCAAAGCAGGCGTAAGAGCCATAACCAGTGGAGCGAAAGTCTCCCGTCCCGGTCACGCGGGAAATTGACCGGACCAGCGGAGCGAGGCATCCTTGGCGCGACGGGCGGCGTAAATCGTCGGCGAAGCCATATTGGCGACGCTTTTTCGCCGGATTTTCGAGACGGGAGGGTTCGGGACCCATGGCTCTTCGCCGCAAAGGCTCACGCAACTGGGCACGGGGGGTGTTTGCCACCTTCTGGATATTGCTGGCTGGGGCTTCGGGCCTTTACCTGTTCAGTGCATTCAGCGATCCGACCCTCGGAGGCCAGCTCGTCAAGTTCGCACCGGCCGGGGAGACCACGGGTACTTTCGGGTCGCGCGACCGCGAACTCACCGAGATCAAGGCGAGCCTGCGCGAGTTGACGCAGCAGATGGCCGCGCTGACCGCCCGGCTGGATCCCGATGCCATGACTGCGGAACCGTTGCCGCCGAAGCCGCTGGCCGAGGCCGAGCCGGCCGCGACAATGGAGGCTCCGGCGCCAGACCTCGCGACGACTGAACCGCCCGCTGCGGTCCCGTCCGACGAGCCCAGCGCTTCGCAAGCGGACGATCCTTCCATTGCTGCAGCCGAGCCCCCGGGGGCTGAGCCGGTCGAACAGGCGGCGCTCGATGCCGCGCCACCGGCACCGGCGGCGCCGCAGGCAGCTCCAGAGCCGGAGCCCGAGCTTTATGAGCCACCGTCCGTGGTGGTCGCGCCGTTCGACCCACCGCTCGAGGACGAGCCTGCCGCCGCGACCGAGGCGCCGACACCAACAATCGCCGATGTGGTCGAGGACGCCGAGACGCCGGTGGCTTCGCCACAAGACCCGCCCGCGCCCGTCGAAAGCGCGGCCTTAGACCCGATCGCGCTGCCGTCGGCCGCCAATGACGGCTCGACGCGTTTCGGCATCGAGATCGGCACGGTGGCGAAACAGGACGGTCTCCGGCCCTTGTGGCGGGAATTCCTCACCAACCATGCGGCGTTGGTTGCCGGTCTTCAGCCGCGCCGGGTGCTCGCACCCGACAAGAGTTGGCGGCTGATCGCTGGGCCGTTCGGGAGCGCCGCCGAAGCGGCGCAGGCCTGTGCGCTGTTCAAGAAGGCTTCGCGGCCCTGCGAGGCGACAGTCTACGCCGGCGACTCGCTCTAGCCAGACGAACCGCTAGGGCGATCGTGGCATCACCGGCGAGCGCCCATTCGGCCGGCACGACAACGACATGCTTCCCGTTTTGGATTCGCGTCAGGACGAGCCCCTTGGCGATGTTGCGACCCATCGCATCGAATTTTATCGGACCGTAGAACGTCTGGATCTCGGTTGCGGCGATTGCGTCCCGCACTGCCGCCGGGTCGAGACTGCGCGCGCGCCTGAAGGCGTCGGCAAACACCTGCACCGCCGCCGCCGACTGGGCTACATGATCTGGCGGCTCGGTCTGGTGCGTCCGCTCGAATTCTTGCGCAAAATCGTCCGCCGTGCCGAACAGGTCATCCCGGTGACCAAGGCTGCGATGCCACTAATGCGTGCACAAAACCTGCTCGACCGCCGCTCCGAACTTTTCGGCAAGCCGAGCCGAATCGCAATGGGTCATCGCGATCATCGGCACTTCGACCGCAAGCTCCTTGAGCTGGGCTCCTGCGGTCAGAGCCCCCTGCTCCCGCCCCGAGATCAGGAGCAGATCCGGCTTCAGCGCTTTCACCTGGGTCAAGGTGAATGACATGTCGTCCAGCTCAGGCGGAAGCTGATCGTCGATCACGACATTCATGCCGTGGAGCACAATAGCGTCGAGCGCTCCGGCGCGAACGTCCTGTGCCAATTCGTCATTCTCCATCGCCAGCGCAACGCGCAGCGCTTCCTTGGTCTTGCCGAGCTTTCGGGCCCGAGCGGCGGCGAACTGGATCGCCGGGACCAGAAGTTGGTCCGAAGTGGTCAACACCGCGAAGTGATAGCGGTACCCTCTGGTGAAGAGATCCCTGGCCTCACCGTTCGCCTGAACCATGGGAACCTTGTTTCGCTCGACCACCGGCAGGATGGCCCTGGTCTGGCTCGATCCGTAGGGCCCGAGCATGAACTTGATGCCCTCATGCTCGATGAGCCGCCCCGCGAGCTGGGTTCCACGCACCGGAATCGACGCGTCGTCGTAATATTTGACGGCCAGCTTGTAGTGCTTGCCGCCAATTTCGACGCCGCCCTGGCCGTTAATTTTGCTAACGGCAAGTTCGTAGCCCTGCTTGACCGCGGCGCCGTTAAGCGCCTCCTTGCCGGACAGGGAGATAGCCGCGCCGAGTATGATGACGTCTTGGGCGCCGGGCGCTTGCGCGCCGCCTACGCTGCAAAGCAGCGCAGCTGCCAGGCTTGCCGGCAACAGTCGCGCTGGCCGCACGTCTCAATCCCCCGCCGCTAGGTGCCCCGCGAATCCCCTCGGCACCAAGCTTCCGCCTCATGGCGTGCTCGGTTCAATCTTATGCCGTTGCCGTCAACGCCCTGTGCTGGGGAAAGTTCCAGGCGCCTAAACTTGCCGGCGCCGAGCGCGCTCAGCTAGAGCGCGTCGGCATTGAATGTGTCGCAAGCTTCCAACTTGCCGCTCTGATAGCCGCGCTTGAACCAGCGCACGCGCTGTTCCGACGAGCCGTGGGTAAAGGCGTCCGGGACGACATAGCCTTGGGTCTGTTTCTGGATGCGGTCGTCGCCGATGGCGCTTGCCGCGTTGAGCGCCTCCTCGATATCGCCAGGCTCTATCAGGTTCTTGGTCTCATCGGCCCGGTTCGCCCAGATGCCAGCGAGGCAATCGGCTTGCAATTCCATGCGCACCTGGATCGCATTGGCTTGCCGCTCGCTCACCCGCGACTTCAAGGCCTCGACCTGGTCGGCGATGCCCAGCAATTTCTGCACGTGATGGCCGATCTCGTGGGCGATCACATAGGCTTGGGCCATGTCGCCGGGCGCGCGGAAGCGATCCCTGAGTTCCCGGTAGAAATCGAGGTCGATATAGACCTTCTGATCGAGCGGACAATAAAATGGCCCCATCTGCGCCAGTCCCATGCCGCAGCCGGAGCGCACGCCGCCGGTGAACAGCACCAGCTTGGGCTCGCTGTAGCGCTTGCCGTAGCGCGCGAATAAATCCTCCCAAACGTCCTCGGTGGTGCCAAGAACGACGGAGACGAATTGCTTGAGATCGTCTTCCGCCGCGGAACGCGGGCGTTCGACCGGCGGGCCCGACCGACCCGGCGCGGGGTAATTGCTGGTGTCCGGACGCTGCTGCGGCAAGCGAATATCAGGGAAATTGGTGACGTCGCCGCCCGGCCGGCCTCCTTGCATGATGACGCTCGGGTCGACGCCGAAAAACAGCATCAGACCGAGGATGACCAGCAACCCGACGATGCCGATGCCACCCCCGCCGCGCCCACCGCCGCCCCCGCTGGGAAAGCGCACGCCGCCGCCCGGGAACGGAAAACCGAAGCCGCCCCGCTCGCCGCGCCGATCCTCGACGTTCTCGCTTTCTCTCTGACCGCGCCAGCGCATGTTTCTCGGTGACTCCGGCAGGCCGGCCTGCCTCGCTTTGGCCCATTGTGCATGGGGCAAGCCGCGGCACAAGAGTCCTCGATTCAGCCGGAACCTTCCGCGGCGAGTCGGCGTTTATCGTCACGGGTCGCTGTACGCCAAAGCTCGAGATGGTGTGAAAGCGCCGGCGCAAACGCTTGTGGCTGTTAAAAAGACTGACAAAGAACCGTCAAAAAACTGCCATAGGCGCAGGGCATGCTGTAGTTGCCCAGTGATGTTCGGTTCTGGGTTGGTAGTGCGTTCTGTGTAATGCGTACGAGCCCTGGACGCTCAACATTGCCCGCAAGCATGGGCTCCAAGCAAAATGTCTGGGCGGAAGGAAGTATGCGTGCATGTCTTTTCCCAGCTCCAACCCGAGCCACGGACCCCCCGGGCCACCCAGTCACCAGCGCAAGACCGTTCACTTTCGCGTTACACCAGCAACGTGCCTGCCGATGCTCCACGCGGTTCAGCCCAAAGCGGCAGAGGGCTGCCGCACTCCAAAACGCGTAGCGCTTCACTGAGGTACGGGGGCGTCCGCAGGTCTTGGAGTGCGCCAGCCCTCTGGCGCTTTTTACCGGCTCATTAGCCGCAAGAAACGATGGAATGAGGTGGAACCGATATGCCGGCTACCCGGATTGTTGATGC
>JAWOJH010000044.1:0-6274 GCA_046481725.1 Methyloceanibacter sp.
GGCGCCCGTCCTGGCATGAAGCACGATGAGGCGAAACCCCGAGGTCCCGGCCCAGGCCTCCACATGCAGCAGGAGCCGCCGGCCGATCCCGCGCCGCTGCCGCTCCCCGGCTACGGCCATCTGCTTGAGTTGGACCAGCGCTTCGCCGAGCGGCTTGAGCGACACGCAGCCCACCACGCCGCCGAGCAGCAGCGCACAGAAATGCTGCCGCGTCTCATCGTCCGCGAGTTCCTCCGGAGAGATCGTGAGCCCGAGCGGGCGCCGCAGGATTTCTTCGCGCAAGATCAGCGCCTGCCGGTAGAGGTCGGAGCCAAGCGGTGCCTCGAAGACGATGATATCGGCTCCGTCCATGCTTCCTCCCTACGGATTTTTAGCAAGTTGTTCGACCATCGCCCAGATGGCTTTGATCTGGGGCGCATCCTTGCCGAGATAGTCGAGGCCGGTATAGCCCCACCAGTCCCAGCACCCATGCGGATTGACCATGCTCGCTTTGGTTTGAGCGAACAGCACGATCACCCGGTTCTGGTCGGCCGCCTCGGCAAAGCCGGAGTCCTTGATGAAAGTGTCGCCGATCGCTTGGCGCGACTGTTCGCAGCCATGCAGCGCTACATGCACCCGGCAGCCGGACGCTTCGGTGCAAGCTTCCGGCACATAGACCACGCCTTCAGCGGCGAGTTCGGCGCGGGACCCGGCGAAGGCGGTCTGGTCGAACACGATGAACCGGCCGGACGGTTCTGACGTGCTTTCGGCGAGCGGGCCGTAGATCCAGGCGAGAATGGCCTTGGCCTGGTTGTAGCCGCAATTGCTGACATAGGGGGCTTCGGAGATGCCGCAGGCGGCGCCGCCCTGCTCGGTGATGAAAGCATGGCCGCCGTCGCCTTCGACCAGGGTTATGTTGCTACCGTCGGCGCCCGCCTCCTCGTAAAAGCGCTTCGCCGCCTTCACCACCGCAAGCTCGACGGTCTGATCGCTATTGCCCGAGAACAGATAGACGTTGTCGTCGGCGAGCCCCTCGATCGGGTCGATCTCCCCGGCCTCGGCCAACTCCTTGGCGCGCTCCGCCAGCGCGGCCGCGTCGGGCTCGCCCCAGCTCGTTCGCATGCACTGATAGAGCGCTCTCGAGGTGTTCTGCGCCACGGCGGTCGGCCAGAACGGGAAAAACCGGGAGGCGGCGCTCTCGGCGCAGGCATAGGGCCCGCCGGCGACGATGCCCGCACCGACGATCTGGTTCGAATGCGCGAGCTGAAGCTGCCCCGCCATGTAGGCGCCGGACGACAGGCCCGAGACCGAGCTCTGGTCGAGCTCGGCGCCGAGCCTGGGCAGCGCTTCGGCGGCCACGCCGAGCCGGGGCGAGAGCGTCAGCGCCGCCACAAGCACTGCGGCGGCGGCGGCGCGGGCGACTCCTAACCGATCGATCTGCATGGCTCACCTCCTCTTCGTGGCGGCACTAGGGTCAACTTGGCGTAACCGTGGCGGGGCGAAGCGCCTCGCCTATGCGGTCATGTGACAACGCTGACGGAGGTCATTCCGTCTCAGCCGGACAAAATTCTCTTGCATTCCGGGGCGCGAGGTGCAAAACGACGCGTCGTTTGACTTGAACATCTGCTGGTTGGGGAGGACGCCATGTCCAGTGACGCCCTCTTCCAATTGGGGATGGACTTGGATCATGGTTCAAGCACCGCCCAAACGGAAGAAAAGCTTTCCCGGTGCACGCTCTCCGAAGGAGACGGGCACAAGGACTTTTTCTGTGAGCGCGATGGTGTTCGCTTCGCGGGCACGCATCTCATCATCGATCTCGTTCGGGCAGAACGGCTCGACGACCTAGAGCACATCGAGCATACGCTTCGACGTTGCGTTGAAGTAGCGGGCGCGACGCTCCTGCATATCCATCTTCACCACTTCACGCCGAACGGCGGTGTTTCGGGAGTAGCGGTTCTCGCCGAGTCGCATATCTCGATTCACAGCTGGCCGGAATACGGCTTTGCCGCGCTCGATATTTTCATGTGCGGTCATACCAAGCCGAGAGCGGCCATCGAGGTGCTGAAGGAGGCCTTCTCGCCTCGTAAGGTGGTGGTCAAGGAACAGTTGCGCGGGAAGGAAATGCATCGATGGAACGCTGGGTCGAAGAGACGCTCCACCGTGGCCACCGTGTCCGTCTGAAGACCGACCGCGTCCTTTTCGACAGCGAGACCGAGCACCAGCGGCTCATCATCTTCGAGAACGCCGACTTTGGCCGGGTGATGATGCTCGACGGCATCATCCAGCTCACGACCAAGGACGAGTTCATCTATCACGAGATGATGGCGCATGTGCCGCTGTTCGCGCATGGACGCGCCAGGAAGGCGCTGATCGTCGGCGGCGGCGACGGGGGTGTGCTGCGCGAGGCGCTACGCCACCCCGAGGTCGAGCAGGTGACGCTGTGCGAGATCGATCGCGGGGTGATCGATCTCTGCCGCCAGCACTTTCCGGAGATCTCGGCGGGGGCCTATGACCATCCGCGCACCCGGATCGTCATTGCCGACGGCACCAAATTCGTGGCCGAGACGGACGACCGCTTCGACGTGATCATGATCGATTCCACCGATCCGGTGGGGCCCGGCGCCGTTCTGTTCACCCGCGAGTTCTATGCCGGCTGCGCCCGTTGCCTGAAGCCGGGCGGGCTGCTCGTCACCCAGAACGGTCTGCCTTTCCTTCAGGCTGAGGAGCTTCAGCAGAGCGTGGGTTATTTCCGCGAACTGTTCGACGACACGTCAGCCTATCTGGCCACCACGCCCAGCTATTTCGGCGGGCCGATGTCTTTTGGCTGGGCCACCGACAACAAGAAACTCCGCGAGCATCGGCGCAAGAAGATCGAGCGGCGCTACCACAAGGCGGGCGGCTTCGCCACGCGCTATTGGAGCCCGGAGGTGCATGTCGGCGCCTTCGCCCTGCCCACCTATATCCGCGAACTGGTGGAGGCCTGATCATCCCTCCCCTCGCGGGCAGGGATGATAATGCCGCCGATCCGCCCGAAGCTACAGCCGCTCCAGCTTCGGCAAGTCCCCGACCAATGGCCGGCAATAGGCGTCGAAGGCGGCGCTCACATCGTTCGCGCCTGCGATGAACTCCGCCGGCACATGCTTGGTCCGGCGGGCGACAGCGGCGAGATCGGCACGGGCAAATTCGCTGGCATAGGCGCCAGGGTCGTTGCCGACGCGGCGGATAATCACCGAGGCGGAAACATCGCCGCGCGCGGCAAGCTCCGCCGCGAAGCGGCCGACGCCGCGCGCTTCCCGCGTATCGACCGGCGAGGGCTCCGGCCAGCAGCGCTGGATATATCCGAACGTGTCGGCGCGCACGCGGGGCGCCTTGCCGCCTTTCGGCGTGAGCCCCTGCTTGACCAGTTCGGCGAGGCCGTCGCCGAGCGCGCCCGAGCCGGAGAGCTGGACATTGCCGTGTGCGTCAACCTCGCCCGTGCCCCGCATCAGCTTCGGCCCGATCTCTTCGCCCTGTTCGTCGCGGATGCCTTCGCTCACCGCGATCTGGCAGCGGCCGAGCTTGGCATAGACCCGCTCCACATCGGCGAGGAGGGCCTCGGTCGAGAACGGCACCTCGGGGAGATAGATCAGATGCGGTGCCGGCCGGTCCTCGGGGGCGGCGCCGTCGGCGGCACGACCGCGCGCGAGTGAAGCGGCGGCGGCGAGGAAGCCGGCGTTGCGCCCCATGATGACATTGATCTTGATGCCGCCGAGGCTCGCATTATCCAGCGCATCGCCCATCAGCGCCAAGGTCACGTAGCGCGCGGCGGACGGAAAGCCCGGCGTGTGGTCGTTCTCCAAGAGATCGTTGTCGATCGTCTTCGGCACATGGAAGCAGCGAAGCTCGTAGCCGGCGGCGGCAGCCTTCTCGCTGACGATGCGGCAGGTGTCGGCCGAGTCGTTGCCGCCGATATAGAAGAAATAGCGGATGTCGTTCCGCCGGCAGCCGTCCAGGATCTTCTCGCAATAGGCTTCGTCCGGCTTGTCGCGGGTGGAGCCGAGCGCGGCGGACGGGGTGCGCGCGATTGCTTCGATCCGCGCCTGGTCGATCGAAGTCAGATCGAGCAGGCCTTCGGCGCCGGGCTGGATCAGCCCGCGCACGCCATGCCGCATGCCGAAGATGCGGCTGGCCTTGCCCGACGCCGCGAGGCTCGCGCGCAGGCCCTCGACCACGCCCGCGAGCGATTGGTTGATGACGGCGGTCGGGCCGCCCGACTGACCGATGGCCGCGTTCCCGGCGACGAGCTCAGGCACTTCGCTCTCCTCTGTCGATTGGCGGCGCACCATGCCCCGGACCTGCGCACTCTGGCAAGGGACGAGGGCGGCGGGGCGCTCAGTCCTCGCGCTTAAAGGCCGCCACGATCGGACCCATGCGGAACAGGCGGTCGGAGCGGTTGAGCCCGGGAGCGTGCAGGCTCGAAATGCTGCCGTCGAGATAAAGCGCGTCCTTGACCTTCAGACCGTCGCGGAACAGCCGCGCGAATTCCCAGAATGTCACCGGAGCCTCCGAGATGGCGAAAATCGCCGTGTGCCCATCGCGGACACCGACCCCGTTGCGGATCTTCCGCGAGGTGCTGTCCTTGAGGAATCGCGGATGGATACGCCCGCGGATCACCAGCATCGGACCCGATTGGGTGGCGAACGCCGCCTTCGGGCGCCGCGACAGGAAGTCCTCCGTGGTAAGCACCCCGGCCGTCTCGTTGTCGAAATAGAAAACCCCGTTCGGCTTCATGTGAAAATTTCCGGGGCCGCCGGCGGTGCTCGCCCGCATCAAGGTCTGGCTGCTCTCGATATAGAGGCCGACGGGCGAAAGGTCGTTTTTGTACATGCCCGCGTTCATCGCGAACACGGCACGGTCTCCGGCCGGGTTGCGCGGCAGCCGGGCGAATCCGCCATAGGGTTCGCCGTGCTCGTCCCGCCAGAACAGCCGCAGGCTGAAGGCGCGCAGGTCGAAGCTACAGACGATGTAACGGTTGCTCTCGTAATTCTGTTGTTCGCAGGCAGAGTCTGCCGCCGCAGATTGCGCGGCGAGCGAGACCGCGAGCGCCCAAGCCGCGCCAAGCAGGCAATATCGAAGCGTGGTCCTGCGCATCGCGATGATGAAGCCGCGGCCTAAGCAACGCTCAACAGGTGCAGGCTGAACAGCCGGTCGGTATCGGTCCAAACCTTGAGCGGCTGCCAGCCGCCGGCGCCCGCCAGCGCCTGAAACTCCTCGACCGAATATTTGTGCGAGTTCTCGGTGTGGATGCGCTCGCCCTTGGCGAAGCTGAAGGTGCGGCCCGCGACCCGCACGATCTGCTCGGCGAGGCTGCGAATGTAGATTTCGATCCGCCCCGCCGCTTCGTTATAGACCGCCTCATGGGCGAAGCGGGCGAGGTCGAACGTGCCGCCAAGCTCGCGATTGATCCGCGCCAGCAGGTTCAGATTGAATTCGGCGGTAATGCCTTGCGCATCGTTATAGGCCGGCAGCAGCACCGATAGAGGCTTCTTCAGATCGACGCCGACCAGGAACATGCTCCCGGGCCCGAGCAGATGCGTGGCGTTGGCGAGAAAGGCGCGCGCCTCCGCATGGGTGAGATTGCCGATGGTCGAACCCGAGAAATAGCCGAGCACCGGCCTGCCGCGCACCGCCGGCGGCAGCGCCCTAGTCGTGGTGAAATCGGCGACCAGCGGCAGGATGGTCAATCCCTGATGCCGTTCGGCCAGCCACGCGGCGGCCTCGCGCAGTGCCTCCGCGGCAATGTCGATCGGGACATAGGCCGGCAGGTCTTGTAGCGCGCCGAGCAACAGGCTCGTCTTGCGGCTCGACCCCGAACCGAATTCGACCAGCACGCGGCCCGGTCCGGCGAGTGCGGCGATCTCCGCGGCATAGGTTTCGAGCAGGGCCGTTTCCACCCTGGTCGGGTAATATTCGTCGAGCTTGGTGATCGCTTCGAACAGTTCCGAACCGCGCTCGTCGTAAAGAAAGCGGCAGGGCAGGGAGCGCGGCCGGCGGGCGAAGCCCTGGAGCACGGTCTGGGCAAAATCGTCCGGCGCCTGCGGCTCGAAGCGGAGGCTACGCGCGGCGGCCTCGCGGCCTTGTCGCAGATGCAGCGAGATGTCGCTCGCCATTACGCGTCCGCCGCCAGTCTGACGCCGGTGAACTGCCAGCGCTGATGCGGGTAGAAGAAATTGCGGTAGGTCGGCCGCACATGGCCCTCCGGTGTGGCGCAGGAGCCGCCGCGCAACACGAACTGGCTGCACATGAACTTGCCGTT
>JAWOJH010000099.1:0-6567 GCA_046481725.1 Methyloceanibacter sp.
GTGCTCAACGTCGTGCGCCACGACATTCCGGTGCGATGCCCGGCCGACGCCATCCCGGATCATTTCGATGTCGATCTCACGGGTATGGAGATTGGCGATGCGGTGCATATTTCGGCGCTCAAGCTGCCGGAAGGGGTGCGTCCGACCATCACCGACCGCGACTTTACGGTGGCGACGGTGGTCGGACGGTCGGCCGAGGAGCCCGGCGCCGGCGCGCCCACGGCTGAAGCCGGCGTGCCCGGCGCCGAGGCCGCAGCGGCCTCTGCCGAGGGCGAGGACAAGGACAAGCCGAAGGAGAAGAAGAAGGACTAGTCCTTCTTTCGCCGCGCGCCTTCTGGCCCGCGCCCAGATGCCTTCAGGCCGTCGCCCAGGGTGGTTCGCATGAAGCTGTTTGCCGGCCTCGGCAATCCGGGGCCCGAATATGCGCTCAACCGGCACAATGTCGGCTTCATGGCGGTCGACGCCATCGCCGCGGCGCACGGCTTTTCTGCCTGGCGCAATCGCTTTAGCGGCCTCGCCGCCGAGGGCAGGCTGGGAGGCGAACAGGTCTTGCTGCTGAAGCCGCAGACCTACATGAACCGCTCGGGCAATTCGGTCGGCGAGGCGGCGCGCTTCTACAAGCTCGAACTCGAAAACGTGGTGATCTTCCATGACGAGCTGGATTTGCCGCTCGGCAAGCTGCGCGTGAAGACAGGCGGCGGGGTGGCGGGCCATAACGGGCTGAAGTCGATCAGCGCCCATATCGGCAACGACTATGTCCGCGCGCGCGTCGGCATCGGGCACCCGGGGCAGCGGGAGAAGGTGGCGAAATACGTGCTGAGCGATTTCCCTAAGGCTGAGCGTCCCCTTCTCGAGGCGATGCTCGGCGCGATCGCCGATGCCGCGCCGCTGCTGACCGAAGAGACGCCGGCAAAGTTTCAAACGCGCGTGGCACATCTCACCCAGGCCGCGGCCGAGGCGTTGCCGCAGGCCGCCGCGGCGAGCAGTCGAGTCACCGGCTCCACGGCAGCCGAGGGGCTCGCCGGCAAGCTCCGCCGCTGGTTCGGCGCTTAGGGACAATCGGATCGATGGGATTCAAATGCGGCATCGTGGGGCTGCCGAATGTCGGCAAGTCCACCCTGTTCAACGCGCTCACCGAGAGCGCGGCGGCGGAGGCGGCCAACTATCCATTCTGCACCATCGAGCCGAATGTGGGCGAGGTCCCCGTCCCCGATGCGCGGCTCGATAGGCTCGCTTCGATCGCCAAGTCGGCCCAGGTCGTACCGACCAGGCTTACCTTCGTCGACATTGCCGGGCTGGTACGCGGCGCCTCGCAGGGCGAAGGGCTTGGCAATCAGTTCCTGGCGCATATCCGCGAGGTCGATGCGGTCGCTTATGTGCTGCGCTGCTTCGAGGATGAAGACGTGGTGCATGTCGAAGGGCGGGTCGATCCGATCGCCGACGCCGATACGATCGAGACCGAGCTGATGCTGGCCGATCTCGACAGTTTGGAGCGCCGTCTACCGGTCCTGGAGAAGAAGATCCGCGGCCAGGACAAGGAGGCAAAGAAGACGATCGATCTGGTCGAGCGCATGCTTGTCCTCTTGCGCGAGGGCAAGCCGGCGCGGCTTGCGGCAATTGCCGAGGAGGAGCGCGCTCTGTTCAAGGGGCTCGGGCTGCTCACCTCGAAGCCGGTGCTCTATGTGTCCAATGTGGACGAGGGCTCAGCCGCGACCGGGAATAAGCTTTCGGCGCTCGTGGCCGCGCGGGCGACCCAGGAAGGCGCGGGCTGCGTGGCGATCTCGGCCAAGATCGAGGCGGAACTGGCGGACCTTTCGCCGGAGGAGCGTCGCTCCTACCTGGCCGAGCTTGGCTTGGCCGAACCGGGGCTCAACCGGCTGATTCGCGAAGGCTACAAGCTGCTCGACCTGATCACTTATTTCACCGCCGGGCCGAAGGAGGCGCGCGCCTGGACCGTGCCGCAGGGCACGCGCGCGCCCCAGGCAGCCGGGGTAATCCACACTGACTTCGAGAAGGGCTTCATCCGCGCCGAGACCATTCCCTACGACGACTATGTGGCGCTCGGCGGCGAGGCCGGCGCGCGGGATGCCGGCAAGTTAAGGCTGGAAGGCAAGGACTACGTCGTCAAGGACGGCGACGTGCTGCATTTCCGCTTCGCGAACTAGTCCCCTAGATTCCCTTTATAGTTGTCTATATCTACTGTACATCCTATAATTGCATCCTGCCGAATGGTGGGAGGACGCAATGGATATCAAGGTCAACAAGCAAGAATGCCTTTCCCTCAGCGACGAGGACCGGAAGCGAATCGAAGAGATCCTGAAGGAAGCCGGTTCTATCGACTCGGGCGACAAGATCGTCGGCGATCCCGGGGTAACATCGTTTACAGAGAGCAATCTCACCGCTAGGGACGGCCCATGCCAAGCTGCATGCACCGCCGTCTATAATCAAGCCAGCCGCCTCTGTAGTGCTTTGCCTTACCCACCTGCACGGGCTGTTTGCTATGCGGCAGCAATGGCCGCCTATGCCGCCTGCTTGAGGAATTGCCGGTAAAAGCCCGCTGCGACCGTTCGGGGTCTAGGCGCCGGTCGCCTTGGGCGCTTTCGGCTTGGCTTGGCTTTTGGCGGCAGGAGCGAGCAGTGGGATCGATTGCGGGGGCGTGACGCCCATCGACACATAGACGTTCATCAGGCGTTCGACGCCGCCCTCGGCGGGCTTGACCCATTCCGACGGCACATAGATCAGCGCGCCGCCGAACGGTACCGGCGCCGACGGCACCAGCAAGCCGAGATAGGAATGCTCGCCGATCGTCACCGGCTGCGGCGAGGGCATCAGTCCCAGCACCGCGGCGCCCCCCTCCCCGCCGAAAAAGCACCAGACCGGCTGCATGGTCTGCAAGCTGTTCTCGCCGCCGCCGCGATCGACCAGCGACACGAAGCGCTTCGACAGATCGTAGACATTGGAAACCAGCGGGATGCGCGTCATCAGCCAGTCGAAGCTGTTGGAGATGAAGTTGCGCAAGCCCGACTCGACGAACAGGCCGAGCACGAAAATGGCGCCGAGAATGATGGCCAGTCCAAGCAGATAGGCGGCGGTCGAGCCCGGCGTCACGTCGATGCCGACCGAGGCGCCCAGCTGGATGATGAGACGGCCGACGAAACTGTCCGGCCCGGCATAGCTGGCGATGAAAGCCGCGACCCAGGCGATGACGAAGACGGTGACGGCGATCGGCAAAAGCGCGAGAACGCCGGCGAGGAAGGTGCGTAAGATCCGGCCCAAGCGCGTGCTCCTCGGAATCGGTTGAGCCCCGCGCTGCGCGGGCTCGTCGGGCGGCAAAGCTTCGCCGCGCGGCAACCCGGCGTCAACTGGCTTCGCTTAGGAAGCTAACTCGCGCGCTTGAGCTGGTCGGCGGCGGCCACCTGGCGCAGGAAGTTTTCCACCGTGTGGCGCAGTTGCTCGGCCTGGCGCGACAGGTCGCGCGAGACCTGAAGCATCTGCGTCGCCGATTGGCTGGTCTCGTCGACCGCCTTGGTTACGCCCGGCATATGCGCCACCACATCTTCGGTGCCGCGCGCGGCCTGGCGTACGCTGTGCCAGATTTCCGACGTTGCCGCCGATTGCTGCTGCACCGCGCCGGCGATCTCCTGCGTGTTTTTGTTGACCTCGCCCATGGTGGTGACGATCGACTGCATGGCGTCGACCGCGCCGTTGGTCGAGGTCTGGATGGCGGCGATCTGCTGCTTGATATCCTCGGTGGCTTTGGCGGTCTGGTCGGCGAGCGTCTTCACTTCGCTCGCCACCACGGCGAAGCCCCTGCGCGCTTCGCCCGCGCGCGCCGCCTCGATGGTCGCGTTAAGCGCGAGCAGATTGGTCTGCGCCGCGACGTCTTGGATCAGGCTCGCCACGTCGCCGATGCGCTGCGCTGCGGTGGCCAGGCCCTCGACCTTGAGATTGGCCGTGCGGGCCCTCGGTCACCTGACTGACGATGCGACTCGCGGTCGAGACCCGTGTGCCGATCTCGCCCACCGAGACGGCAAGTTCCTCGGCGGTGGCGGCGACGGTCTGCACATTGGCCGACGCTTCGTCCGAGGCGGAGGCCACCACGCCCACGCGCTCATTGGTGTCGCTGGCGAGCGTCGAGAGCGAGCGCGCCGTCTCGTCCATGGACCGCGCGCTTTCGGCGAAGGCGCCGAGGATGCCGGCGATCGAGCCGCGGAATTGATGGATCAGCTCCTCGGTGCGCTGCTGAGAGGCAAGCCGGCCCTGGACCTGGCTGTCCTGTTCGGACTTGTGGCTCTCGCTCCATTTGATCGCGTCGGCCTGGAACGTCTTCAGCGCCTTGGCGATCTCGCCAATCTCGTCGGCGCGGGCGGCGTGAGGCACTACGCCTTCCATGTCCCATTTGGTGAAGCGGAGAACCACGTTGCAGAGGTCGGTGAGAGCCTGGGCGGTGGCGCCGCCGAACCAATAGCCGATAACCGCCGCAGTTCCCCCCGCAGCAAGCATCGACAGCAGCACCGCCAGCGACGTGGCCGGCACCATGGCGGCTACCAGGAAGGACATGACGACCGCGATCAGCGCGGTGAGGATGAGAACCAGCGTGATTCGCAAGCGCAGAAGCATCTATATGTTTGCCGCAGGCCGAAGTCTTTCGCCGGGTGGTCTCCGTCCCCTCGGCACGAGGGCGAATCCCGCAAGCGAAGGATGGGGCGTAAGCCTCACCGTTTTTTGGTTAAAACTCCCTTAGGAAAGCCCGCTAATTCAGCAGGCGCCCCGGGCACGGCACGAATTCGGGGCGGGGCTAGCGCAGCGCCGCGGCGATGTTGCCGCCGTCCACCGTCTCGACATGGCCGGTGGTCTTGCGCGCCTTGGCCAGGGCGAGAAAAGCCTGCGCCACGTCGGCGGCGGTAACCTCCGCCTGAAGCAGATTGCCGCTCATATATTCGGCTTCCGATACGCCGCGCGCCTTGGCGCGCTCCTGGATCATGGCGTCGGTGAGCAACCCGCTGCGAATGCGGTCGGCGTTGACGCCGTTCGAGCGGATGCCCTCGGCGCCGTAATCGAGCGCATATTGGCGCATCAGCAGCATGGCCGCCGCCTTGGGCAGGCCATAGGGGCCGAAATTCGCGCCCGGGTTCACCGCCTGCTTGGACAGGTTGAAGAGCAGCGCGCCGCCGGTTCCCTGCTTGATCATGATGCGGACGGCTTCCTGCGCCACGGTCTGGTGGGCGAAGAAATTGAGCTCGAAGCTCTGCCGGAGCAGCGCGTCGGGAACCTCGCCGATGCGGCCCTGCCAGGCGGCGCCCGCGTTCGACACCAGAATGTCGACGCCGCCGAAGCGCTCGCAGGCGGCAGAGAAGGCTGCCTTCACCTGCTCGGGCTTGGTGACGTCGCATTGCAGGCCGAGCCCCTTGAGCGCGGAAGCGGCCTTCTCGGCGGCAGCGCCGTCAATATCGACGATGACGATGGCCGCGCCGTCGGCGGCAAGCGCGTGCGCGGTAGCGGCGCCGATCGCGCCGGCGCCGGTGACGAAGGCAACCTGGCCGGTGAGCGGCTTGGCCACCGCGCCTTTCAACTTGGCCTGTTCCAGGCTCCAATATTCGAGCGCGAACAGATCGCTCTGCGGCAGCGGCTCGTAGCGACCGATCGCCTCGGCGTCGGTTATGACCTTGACCGTATTCTCGGCGAGATCGGCGGCCATGCTCGCATCCTTGGCGGTGCGGCCGAGGCCGAACAGGCCGACCCCCGGCACCAGCACCACGCGCGGGCTGGAATCGAGTTTGGTCTTGCTATTGCCGGCCGCGACATTCTCGCGCGCGAAATAGGCGTCATATTCCGCATTGAACCTGGCCACGGCCTCGCGCACGGCGCGGGCGAACTCCTCGAGCTTGCCTGCTTCGGGCTGCGGCACGACCAGCGGCATGTTCTTGGTGCGGATGATGTGGTCGGGCGTCACCACCCCGCGCTGACTGTAGGAGTCGAGCTCGGCGCCGTTCACATAGGCCAGAATCTCCGGCGCGGTGCGAAAATCGGCGATGAAGCGGACCGGCTCCCGGCCCTCCTGCTGGATGGCGCAGGCACCGCGGAGGGTCGGCGCGATCTCGGCGGCACCGGCCGTGGCGGCGGCGAGTTGCCGCGCCGGAAAGACGATGGGGCGGCCTTGCCGGAGACGGCTCTCGGCGAGCGACACCATCTCGATCATGCGTTCATAGGCTTCGCGCGCGGTCTCGCCGAAGGTGAAGATGCCGTGCTTGTGCAGAATCAACCCCTCGACGTCCGGCTTCTGCTCGAAGACCTCAGCGGCGGCCTTCGCTAGGCCGAAGCCAGGCGCGATATAAGGCACGATGCCCATGCGCCCGTCATAGACCTCCCGCGCCAGCGCTTCGCCGTCGGGCTGATCGACGATCGACAACACTGCCGCGGCGTGGGTGTGATCGACGAATCCGATCGTCGTCATGAACTACCCGAAGGAGATCAAGGCCTTCTACATGAGGCTCAACGACGACGGCCGGACCGTCGCGGCGATGGACGTCCTCGCGCCCGGCATCGGCGAGATCATCGGCGGCAGCC
>JAWOJH010000150.1:0-4517 GCA_046481725.1 Methyloceanibacter sp.
CTCGCGGCTGGCGGCGTCGTCCGTGCGTTTGGGGCGGTTGTTCCGTCTGGATTCAAGCGCCTGGGCGCGGGCCTCGTAGTGGTCGGCGACCTGCTCCAGCCGCCGCGCCCGCGCGTCGTCAACGAGTGCATCCAGGGCGACGGTGGCGCCCGGCAGATAATCGAACAACGTATCGAGGCGGTCGTGAAACAGCGGCAGCCAGTGCTCCATGCCTTGGTGCTGGCGGCCGGCGGAGATCGACTCGTAGAGCGGATCGTCGCCCATGACCGGGCCGAACAGCTCGACATAGCGCTGGCGGAACTGTCGCCGCAGCTCGGGGGTGAGCGCCAGCTCGCTCATGGGTAAAAGCTTCACCGCGTCGCGGCGTGCGGCCGTCCGCTGCGTATTCGGGTCGAATGCCCTGATCTGCTCCAGCGTATCGCCGAAGAAATCGAGCCGCAGCGGCTCGCCCCCCGGCGGGTAGAGGTCGAGAATGCCGCCGCGCACCGCATATTGGCCGGGATCGATCACGGTACCGGACCGCGTGTAACCGGAAATTTCCAACCGCTCGATCAGCGCCTGCATAGTCATCACATTGCCGGGCTGCAGCGTGAGGCTAGCATTGGCGATGAAGTCGCGCGGCGGCACGCGCTGCACGATGGCGTTGAGGGTGGTCAGGACGATCAGCGGCCGCGGCTCATCCGGCCGGCGCTGCACCAACTCGGCAAGGGCGGCGATGCGCCGCGCGATGGTCTCGGCGTTCGGCGCCACGCGGTCGTAAGGCACGCCGTCCCATGCCGGAAAGGCAAGAACTTCGACATCCGGCGCGAAGAAGCCAAGCGCCTCTTCCAAGGTGGCGAGGCGGTTGCCATCGCGGGCGACGTGCAGGATGGCTGTGCCGGCATGGCGGGCAAGCTCACCCAGGAGCAGCGCATCGAGACCTTCGGGCACGCCGGACGCCATCGCATGGCGCTTCTCGAGGAGGCGCGCCAGGGGCAAGGAGGGAAGCTTGGGCTCGGGTGACATCGGGACGAGGAAGCGTGTCGGTCAGTCGGTCGGGGTAAGGCCGTGAAAACGTCTGAGGCGCTCGATGAGTTCGTCCAGATCTGGTTCGCCCAAATAATAACCTTCGAGCACGCAGCTTTCGATCGCCGGATCGGGCGTCTCGATCAGGCGCTCGAACACGGCGATCTCGGTCGAATTCATGCCATCGAGCGCCTGTTGGGCGTAGCGGCCAAGCAGGTAATCCATCTCCTTGGAGCCGCGATGCGTCGCCCGCCACAGCGCCCGGCGGCGGCGCATGCCAAGATCGCTGCCGGACATGATGAGCTTCCTGTGCCGCGTCTTGTGGGTTAGGCCGGGCGAGCGCAATCTGTCAAGCTTGGGTGAATTTCCTCTTTCGTCGCAGCGCCATGCGCCCTCCTCGACTCAATCCGCTCTTCGCCACGGTGCGCGCGCTCAAGGGCGTGGGCCCGAAAGTAGAAGGGATGCTCAACAAGCTCGTCGCGCCGCGGCATGAGAATGCGCATGCGCGAGTCGTCGACCTTCTGTGGCACTTGCCCGTTTCGGTGATCGACCGGCCGGTTCTCCCCCACATCGCCGAGGCGCGGGTCGGTGAGCTGGCAACGCTCGAAGTCACCGTGTCCGCACACCGGGCGGGCGGCGGACGGAGGCATGCCGGTCCCCGCGCGCCCTACCGGGTGCTGGTGGAGGACGACGCGAGCGCCGCGCTCGAACTCGTCTATTTCAATGCCGACCCGGCCTATTTGAAGCGGCTTTTGCCCGTGGGCAGCAAGCGCCTGATCTCCGGCAAGCTCGAATCCTATGATGGCTGGTTACAAATGCCGCATCCCGATCATGTCGCCCCAGCCGGCGAGGATGGCGGTGCTGCCCTCCCCCTGCATGAGCCGGTCTATCCGCTAACCGCAGGGCTGAGCAACAGCGTGCTGCGCAAGGCGATCGGCGCCGCGCTGCAGCAGCTTCCGAGCTTCCCCGAGTGGATCGACAAGGACTTGCTTGCCCGGCACGGCTGGCCGTCCTTCGGCGATGCGGTTGCCAAGCTGCATGCGTCGGAGGGCGATGCCGGTCTTCTGCCGAGCGCACCGGCCAGGGCGCGGCTGGCCTATGACGAACTGCTGGCCAATCAGCTTGCGCTTGCTCTGATCCGCGCCAAGCTCAAACGGCGTGCCGGGCGACGGCTTGCCGGTACCGGCAAGATCCGCAAAGCCATTCTCTCCGCCCTGCCGTTCGTGCTGACCACGGCGCAGACACGCGCCCTCGCGGAAATCGACGCGGACCTCGGAAGCGAATACCGCCTGTTGCGGCTGCTGCAAGGCGATGTCGGCAGCGGCAAGACCGTGGTGGCGCTGCTCGCGATGGCGGGCGCGGTCGAAGCCGGCGCGCAGGCCGCGCTGATGGCGCCGACCGAGCTGCTCGCGCGCCAGCACCTCGTCACGATCAAGGCGTTCGGCGAAGTCGCCGGGCTCCGCATCGCGCTGCTTACGGGACGCGAGCGTGGACGCGAACGCGCCGAGATCGTCGAGGCGCTGAAGGAGGACCGGATCGACATTCTGATCGGCACGCATGCGCTGTTCCAGGAGCATATCGTTTTCAAGGATCTCGGCTTGGTCGTGATCGACGAGCAGCACCGATTTGGGGTGCATCAGCGGCTGGCGCTCCAGGCAAAAGCGACCGGCGCGGGCGCCGAGTTGCTGGTGATGACGGCGACGCCGATCCCGCGCACCTTGTTGCTGACCAGCTATGGCGACATGGATGTCTCCCGGCTCGACGAGAAGCCGCCAGGACGGAAACCGGTCGCGACCCGCACCGTACCGCTCGAACGGCTGGACGAGATGGTCGCCGGCATCGAGCGCGCTATCAAAGCCGGCGCGAAAATTTATTGGGTTTGCCCGCTCGTCGCCGAGTCGGAGGTGCTGGACATCGCTGCGGCCGAGGCGCGGCACGCCGAGCTAGCCAAGCGCTTCGGCGACAGAGTCGGGCTGGTGCACGGCAGGCTCGCCGGCAAGGACAAGGACCGCGTGATGCAGGAATTTGCCTCCGGGCGCCTTTCCATCCTGGTGTCGACCACCGTGATCGAAGTCGGAGTCGACGTGCCGAACGCCTCGATCATGGTCATCGAGCATGCCGAGCGCTTCGGGCTCGCCCAATTGCATCAATTGCGCGGGCGCGTCGGACGCGGCAGCAAGGACAGCTCATGCGTCCTGCTCTACCGGGAGCCTTTGTCGGAGACGGCACGCGAGAGGCTAGGGGTGATGCGCCGCACAGAAGATGGGTTCGCCATCGCCGAGGAAGATTTGCGCTTGCGCGGCGGCGGCGAGGTGCTCGGCACGCGGCAGAGCGGCTTGCCGGCATTTCACATCGCCACCCTGCCGGAGCACCAGGCGCTGCTCGAGGCGGCGCGGGATCAGGCTAGGCTGATCCTGTCGCGCGATCCGGACTTGCAGGGGCCGGACGCGGAAAGGCTCAAGCTTCTGCTTTATCTGTTCGAGCGGGACGATGCGGTGCGGCTGATGCGCGCCGGCTGAAGAGCGCTGAGCTAGTTGCGGAAAATGCCCCCAAAGAATCCGTCCCGGCCGAATAGAGCTGGGGGTCTGCGCGTCTGAGCCGGCTCAGACGCGGCAGGTTCGGAGCCGGCAACCGCCGGAGCGCTCTTCTTGGCAGGCTTCGGTTTCGGGTCGGCCGCCGAGGTTACCGGCTTCCGGGCGGCGCTCGGCTTCGATTGAGACGGCACCGAGACGTCGGGAGCGGACTGCTTCGGAGGCGCCGCGAGGGCTGCCTCCTCGATCCAGCCGCTCGCGCTGCTCCTCAAGTCCTGGATCTGGACATAGCCGCCTTCGCGGCCGATGACCCGAAACGGCCTGCCCGCCGGAAAACCGTACATGGCCGCGGCGGACGCGGACGGACTTGCCAGCACTTGAACGGGTATTCTGGAAACGAGGATCATGCCGGAGCCCGGCAACTCCGCTTGCTCGGCCTGGCCGGCCGCAGCTTGGTCCGGCTCGGTCTGAACTATCGTATCCGCATCCGGGACAGGTTGCCCGGCTGCGTCGCCGGCTTGCCGAGCCGGCTCACTCGGCGCAGGCGTGGCTTCTTGCGTGACGGGCGCGACCGGCGTCACAGGCGGCTTCTCGACCACGGACTCGGTCGTCTCGGTGAGGGGCGGCGCGGCAGCCTCGGGCGCGGGCGCTGCGACGGGATCTGGTTCGCTCGCGGCCGGCGCTTCAGCAAAATAGTGACTCGCGCGCCAGCCGATGCCCGATACGAGCAAGAGACCGGCGACGCCAATGAACGCGATCTTCTTCTTGGAGAACGCGCTCGGCTTTTCCAGGGTCTTCCGTGCGGCTTCGAGGTCCATGCCGCATCATCGCACGCCGCGGCGCATCGATCCACCGCCAGCGGCAGCCAAACGCACGCAATCGCTAATCCGCCCATCTGGCCTTCCGCAAACGTCAGCGGGCGATCGAACGGCAGCGGCTTGCCGTGGTCGCGGTCCAGGCGCGGCTTGGGGTCGAAGGTGT
>JAWOJH010000200.1:0-10808 GCA_046481725.1 Methyloceanibacter sp.
GATGCCGGTGGCCTTCGGCTCGATCCTCGGCGGGATGACCACGCTGATCGGCACACCGCCGAACCTGATCGTCTCCGGCTTCCGCGTTCAGGTCAGCGGCGAGAGCTTCGCCATGTTCGATTTCACCCCGGTCGGATTGTCGGTCGCGGCGGTCGGGGTCCTGTTCGTGGCGATGGTCGGCTGGAAGCTGGTGCCGGCGCGCAAGCGCGCCGATGTCGAGGGCTTTGAGACCGGCTCCTACCTGACCGAGGCCCGGGTCGGCGAGCGCGCCAAGGCCGTCAGCATGACTTTGCGGCAGGTGGAGGAAGCCTTGGAGGAATCCGGGTCTCAAGTGGTGGGGCTCATTCGCAACGACGTGCAGATGCTCGCCTTCGGACGCACCAGGGTGGTTCGCGCCGGCGACATTCTGGTCATCGAAGCGGAACCGGAAGGGCTGGCCTCGGCGCTCAGCGATCTCGGCCTCACGCTGGAAGAGGCCGTGCCGAGTGAAGAAGCCGTGCCCGAGGCAGTGCCGGAAAAAGCGGAGCGGCCTGTCGCGGAGGGTGAGAACGAGGCCGGCAGTGACGAGGCGCCGGCGGCTCGCGCCAGTCAATCCGACGAAGTGGCCTTGATGGAGCTTGCGGTCCTGCCGGACTCGGGACTGATCGGCCGCTCCGCCACCGACATCCACCTGCGCACGCGTTTCGGTATCAATCTTCTCGCCGTTTCGCGGCAAGGGCGGCAGTCTATCACCCGGCTGCGCACCATGCCGATCCGCGGTGGCGACGTCTTGCTGATGCAGGGCGCGCCGGAGGCGTTGCTCGAGTTCGGCGGCGTGTTCGGCTGCGTGCCGTTGGCCGAGCGCCCACTGCGCTTGCCCGATCAGCGGCAGGCGGTGTTGGCGGTCTCGATCATGGCTGCAGCGGTTGCCGGCGCGGCGCTAGGATTGATGCCGGCGGCCATCGCCTTCACCGCCGGCGTGCTCGCCACCATGGCTTTCAAGGTGATCCCGCTCCGCACGGTTTACAGCGCCATCGACTGGCCGGTGGTGGTGCTGCTCGGCGCGCTGATCCCGGTCGCCGACGCCATGGGCACGACCGGCGCGGCGGACGTCGTTGCCCATGCCATGCTCAACCAGCTTGCCGGCGGCCATGCGGTGCTGGCGCTCGCCATTCTACTGGTGGTGACGATGACCTTGTCGGATTTTATGAACAATGCGGCCACCGCCGCCGTGATGTGCCCCATCGCCATCGGCGCCGCCTCGCAGCTGAATGTGAGCGCCGATCCGCTGCTGATGGCGGTGGCGGTGGGCGCGTCTTGTGCCTTTCTGACGCCGATCGGTCACCAGAACAACACGCTGATCCTCGGACCGGGCGGGTTTCGCTTCGGCGACTATTGGCGGCTAGGATTGCCGCTCGAAATCCTGGTAGCGGTGGTCGCGGTGCCCATGATCCTCATCGTCTGGCCGCTTTGAGTCCCTGAAGAACGGGCTTTTCCTGCGGGGCCGTACCTTCTAGGTTGCCCGCGCGACGCAATGAGCGGGGGCACGTGGCCTCAATCCTAGATAAATGCGCTGGGCTTCCCCGCAAGGCGTTCGCCCCGGGCGCGGTGCTTCTCGCCGAAGGCGAGACCTCGGGGCGGCTCTACGTCCTGGTGGAGGGCAGCGTCGAGGTGATGCGTGGGGACACTCAGGTCGCAGTAATCGACGAGGCCGGCTCGGTGTTCGGCGAGATGTCGGTGCTGCTGAGCCGGCCGCATACGGCGACGGTGAGAGCGGCGTCTCCGGTCGGCGTGTTTGTATGCGACGACGCCCAGTCGTTTCTCAAGGCGAATCCCGAAGTCGCGTTCATGCTGAGCAAGCTCTTGGCCGAGCGCCTCAATGCCGCGACGACCTATCTGGTCGATCTCAAGCGGCAATTTGAGGATCAGCGCAACCATCTCGGCATGGTCGGCGAAGTGCTCGAGACCTTGATGCACCAGCAGCAGCAGCCGGACTTCACGCCGAGCCCGGAAGATGAGGCCGATCCGCGGCTTTGAGCCATTCCGGGAGCGAAGTCAGTCGCGGCACCGGCCGCTCGAGCGGCTGCTCGAGCTGGACGACCTGATTTCCGGCCGCGGAGAACCACAGCGCTTCGCCTGCTTCGGTATCGACGACGATATGCGCCGGCGGTGCGCCGAATTGCTGGCCGGCATTGAACACCCAGGTCTGGCCAATACGATCGACCCAGGAGCCCTCCTTGACAAAGGGCGACTGATGCACATGGCCGGAAAGGACGAAGTCCGGCCGGTACTGCTCGATCCAATCCCTGAGCTCGACATCGCCGAAATAGCGGTCACCGCCCCAGCTGGTGGGCGACCTAGCGGGTGGCGCATGATGGATCCAGATCCAGCGCGCCGGCCGGCGCGGCGCCGCCTCGGCAAGTTGCTCGCCGATGCGCGCGCGCACGATCGGGCCGTCCCACCACGGGCAAATGGTGAAGAGCGTATCGCCGAGGACAAAGGAGTCGCCGTCGGAGAGAACGCCGCCGCCCCGCATGCCGCCGAGCCAGCTCGCGATCTTCTCGCCGGACTCGGTCTTGGTGTCCAAATCGTGATTGCCGGAACAGATCAGGAGCGTGGTCTTGGCCTGCAAGCGGCTGAAATATTTTCGCACCACCACGCTTTGCGCTCTCCCATCGACGATCGAGGCGAGGTCGAGATGGTCGCCGGCCATCACCACCACGTCGAAACTGTCGGCAATGGCGAGCACCCAGTCGAACTGGGGGAGGGAATAGTGGAGGTCGGCTACGAGCAGGAGGCGCATGCGAGGCCGGAAGATCGAATCGGGGAGTCTGGGCGCAAATTACACCATGCCCATGATAGCACGACTGCGCAAAGATTGAGCCCGCTCACGCAAGTTCGGTTGGCCGCTCCGCGTAAGCGCACACCCGGGCGAGCCAGGCATCGTAGAGCCGGTCGGTGAAGCTGCTGTGCATCGCCGCGCAGCGTTCGGCCAGCCGGTCGCGAATTTGCTCGATCGGCTGAACGCTGACGCTGGTGGGGGCGATGTCGCTCCCATAGATACGCAGCCATTCCTCCAGCATCGCGGCGGTGGCTTCGGCATGGGCGACGGTGGCGACCGTATTGCCCAGGGCATAGGCCTGGTCGGGACAGTGCTCGGTCGAATAGAGCAGCGCGGCGCCCGGCGGCAGGGTGAAGGCATCGTGATGCCAGACCAGGATCTCGAAGCGGTCGGGAGTCTCCGGGATCCAGTCCCGCGCCGCCGCATTGCCGGATTTGGCAGCCTCGAACCAGCCGATCTCCTTGAACGGCATGGCCGCCACGCTGCCGCCGAGCGCCTTGGCGATGAGTTGCGAGCCCATGCAGTGGCCAAGCATCGGAAAGTCCTGAGCGGCGGCAAGGCGGATCAACGCGATCTCGTCGTCGAGCCAGGCATGGCCGTCATTGACGCTCATCGTGCCGCCGAGAAACACCAGCCCGGAGACGTCGTCCAGGCGCTGCGGCACGGCATCGCCCCGGTCGATACACACGAGTTCCCAAGCGACATTCCGGGCGTCGAAATACTCGGTGACCCTGCCTGGCTCGATCCAGTCCTCGTGGCGGAAAATGCGGACGGGCTTCATGGGTTGGGAGTGAGACAAGCGGCGGTTCAGGCAGTCGGTGGATGCGCCGAAATTCGCGGCGGGACCACGCTCAGATCGCATCGCCATGCCGCCAGTTCAAGCCCCGCGACGACTGGACTGTGGGGAGGGTGCAATCGACGTGGCTCGTAGGCGTCACGGCATTGGGCCGCCGGTTTCGGGCATGACTTGCGTGGCCCAAGCCGGTAGATTGACCTCGGATTCCCGACGGGGGCGGCTCGGTTCTTGGTAGGTGGCTGCGCAATGAGTGCCCGTGGGAAAATACCCAAGCCATTGGGCTGCAACACCCCTGAGGCGCACGCGAAGAGTCGCATCAGCCGGGCCGGAATGGCCATGTGTTCTTTCGCCCTCGCCTGCGCTTTGCTTCTGCTGCCAGTTCAGGCGCTGGCCGGCGCCAAGGAGAACGTCACGGCGCTGGCGCCGGGGGCGCTGGTGCTGGTGATGGACGACGATGGCAAGGAACTGGTGGCTCAGAACGCCGACAAGCCTTTCGTCCCCGCTTCGGTTGCCAAGATCGTCACCGCCTGGCTGGCAATGGAGGTGCTGGGCGGCGATTATCGCTTCGAGACCAAGTTCTACCTGGATGCCGATAGGAAGCTTTACGTACGCGGGGGCGGCGATCCGTTTCTGATTTCCGAAGAACTGGCCGAACTCGCTCCGCAGTTGCTCGCCGCGACCGGCAAGGAACCGCTCACCGGCATCGTGCTTGACGGGAGCTACTATCCGACGGACCTCCGCATCCCGGGCATTGAGGATACGCAAGAGGCCTATGATGCGCTCAACTCGGCGCTCGCCGTGAACTTCAATACGATCAGCGCCGTGCGCAAGGGCAATACGGTCAGCTCCGCCGAGGAGCAGACCCCGATCACGCCGCTCGCAATCAGCCAATTCCGCGCGCGGGGGCCGCAGGGCCGCAGCCGCATCAGTCTGAGCCAGGACCCGGCGGTGAGCCTGAAATATGCGGGCGAACTGATCGCCGCCTTCATCGAGCGCTCCGGCGGCAAGGTCAAGGGCGAGATCGCGCCCGGAACCGTGCCGCAAGGCCTGGAGCCGATCTATGTCCACCGCCAGTCGCGCAGCCTCTCGACGATCCTCACCCAGATGCTGCTCGGCTCGAACAACTACATCGCCAACCAGGTCTTCCTGGAGGTCGGGGGGACCCTGGGCGGACAAGTCAGCCTGGAGAAATCGCTGAAGGTCGCGAACAACATATTCGCCGCCAATGGACTTGCCGAAGCGATCCATCTCGAGGAGGGCTCGGGCATCAGCCGCGACAATCACTTCACCGCCCGCGGCCTCGCCAAGCTGCTGCATCTGTTCGAGCCGCATGCCGACTTGCTCAAGGGCGGCCAGGGCGCTCTCTACAAGACCGGCACCTTTTCAGGGGTTCGCACCTTGGCGGGGTATGCGAACACCAAAAACCATGGGCGGGTCCGCTTCGTGATCGCGCTGAGAAGCAATAACAGCGCGATGCGCTTCAAGCTGCTCAACGCGATTCAGGCCGGACTGTAGCGAGGAGCGACATGCTCGAAGATCCGCTGTTCTGGGTGTTTGTGCTTCCCGGGCTGCTGCTCGGGCTCTACGCGCAGTCGCGCATCAAGCTCAACGTCGCCAAATATTCGCAAATGCCGACGCAGAACGGGATTACGGGCGCCGAGGTGGCGCGGAGGCTGCTCGATGCGCAGGGGCTTCGCGATGTGCGGGTGGAATCGACCCCGGGGATTCTTAGCGATCACTACGATCCGCAGTCCAAGATCTTGCGGCTGAGCCAGCAAGTCTATTACGCGCCGAGCGTGGCCGCCGCGGGGATCGCCGCGCATGAGGCGGGGCATGCCCTACAGGACGCCGAGGATTATTTTCCGATGGAGGCGCGGACCTACATCGTGCCGGCGGTGCAACTCGCGTCGCAAGTGGCGCCTTGGCTCTTCGTCTCCGGCCTGGTGCTCCAGTTCGACACGCTGACCTGGGCGGGGGTGGTCCTGTTCGGATCGTCGTTCCTGCTTGCCTTCCTCACCTTGCCGGTCGAGTTCAATGCCAGCGCGCGGGCGAAAGAACTGCTGGTCAGCCACGGCATCATCCAGGGCGATGAGCAGATCGCCGGCGTCGAGAAAGTGCTGGGTGCTGCGGCCTGGACCTATGTCGCCGCGGCTGTGTCCGCGATCGGCGTCTGGCTGTTCTACGTGTTCATTCTCTTGTTCCGCGGACGCTCTCAGGCGGCGCATCGCTGATCGGGCGCATTGGTTCTTGCCGCTACCGGGAGGCGCAAGAGCGGCCGAAGTAGATCGGCGGACCTGCGGCGAGGCGCAGGGGCAACGCCGGACCGATATAGAAAACACCATCTATTTCAATTGGGCGAACTCGTCTCCGCCTCCTATTTCCCTGTTTCGCGGGAAAATACAGGGAATTTTTGCCGCTTGAGGCGCGATAGCGCGATGCTGCCCGTCCATTCACTTGCGTGTTCAAGGCGTTGCTCGCGAATTCCCTAAGAATCGGAACAGGGAATTTCGCTGACGGAACAGCGAATTGTTCTGAACTTAGCAAGGAAAACATAAGCAGCGCTGGGGCGTAACGACGGACGCTCGGGGAGGCGGGCACGTGCCGTGTTGGTGGGTCGGGCAAACCCGTGCCTCATCCGTTGAAAGAAGAGCGTGTCTTGCTTTCTCGCTCGCCCGCGCCCAACTATGGGACTAGCACTCTTCTTCTGAGAGTGCCAAAGGCTGCTCCAACCCAATCTTCACACCATACCGAGAGGGGCCCCCCATGAAATTCAAGCCGCTACATGACCGCGTCGTTATTCGCCGCCTTGAAGGCGAAGAGAAGACTAAGGGCGGAATCATCATTCCCGACACCGCCCAGGAAAAGCCGCAAGAAGGCGAAGTCGTCGCCGTTGGCTCTGGCGGGCGTGACGAAGCAGGCCAACTCATCCCTATCGATCTTAAGGCAGGCGATCGCGTGTTGTTTGGCAAATGGTCAGGCACAGAAGTGAAGATCGACGGCGAAGAACTCCTCATCATGAAGGAGTCCGACGTGATGGGCGTGCTCGAAGGCACCAAGGCTGGCAGGAAGGCCGCATAGGCTTGTCGTAGCCTCCAACAATCCAACTTAGGAGAATCAAAATGGCCGCCAAGGACGTCAAATTTTCCAGCGACGCACGCGACAAGATGCTGCATGGGGTCGATGTCCTCGCGAACGCTGTCAAGGTGACGCTTGGGCCCAAGGGCCGCAATGTCGTCCTCGACAAGAGCTACGGCGCGCCGCGTATCACTAAGGACGGCGTCACCGTCGCCAAAGAGATCGAGCTTGAGGACAAGTTTGAGAACATGGGCGCGCAAATGCTGCGCGAAGTGGCATCGAAGACCAGCGACATCGCCGGCGATGGCACCACCACTGCGACAGTGCTGGCTCAGGCGATCGTGAAGGAAGGGATCAAGCTGGTCGCGGCCGGTATGAACCCGATGGATCTGAAGCGTGGCATCGATGTGGCGGTAGAAGAGGTCGTCAAGGACATCGCCCGGCAGGCTAAGAAGGTCAAGTCGTCGGAGGAGATTGCGCAGGTCGGCACGGTCGCCGCGAATGGCGAAAAAGAGATCGGCCAGATGATCGCCAAGGCCATGCAAAAGGTCGGCAATGAGGGCGTGATCACGGTGGAGGAGGCGAAGAGCTTCGAGAGCGAACTCGAAGTGGTCGAGGGCATGCAGTTCGACCGCGGTTATATCTCGCCCTACTTCATCACCAATGCCGAAAAGATGATGGCCGAGCTCGAGAGCCCCTACATTCTCATCTACGAGAAGAAACTCTCGAACATGCAGACGCTGCTACCGCTGCTTGAGGCGGTCGTCCAAGCCGGCAAGCCGCTCTTGGTGATCGCCGAGGACGTCGAGGGCGAGGCGCTCGCGACCCTCGTAGTCAATAAGCTACGCGGCGGCTTAAAGGTCGCGGCCGTCAAGGCCCCGGGCTTTGGCGATCGCCGCAAGGCCATGTTGCAGGATATCGCCGTGCTTACCGGTGGTGAGCTCATCACCGAGGATCTCGGCATCAAGCTCGAGAACGTGACCATAGACATGCTTGGCCATGCCAAACGGGTGACCATCACCAAGGACGACACCACTATTATCCATGGCGCGGGAAAGAAGACTGATATCGAGGCCCGCATTGCCCAGATTAAGCAGCAGATCGAGGACACGACCTCCGACTATGACAAGGAGAAACTGCAAGAGCGTCTGGCCAAGCTCGCCGGGGGCGTTGCCGTGATCAAGGTCGGGGGTTCAAGTGAAATCGAGGTGAAGGAGAGAAAAGACCGCGTCGACGATGCGCTGAACGCGACTCGCGCCGCGGTCGAGGAAGGCATTGTCCCCGGCGGCGGGGTTGCCCTCCTGTGGGCCGCGAAATCCCTGAAAGCCAAAGGCGAAAATGACGACCAGGACGCCGGCATCAACATCGTGCGCCGGGCCTTGCAGGCACCGATCCGCCAGATCGCCGAAAATGCTGGCGTTGAAGGTTCGATCGTGGTCGGCAAGGTGTCCGACCAGACGTCCTCCTCCTTCGGTTATGATGCACAGACCGGTGAGTATGGTGATCTGATCAAGAAGGGCATCATCGACCCGGCTAAGGTCGTGAGGGTCGCTTTACAGGACGCGAGTTCCGTCGCCGGTCTCTTGGTAACAACTGAAGCGATGGTTGCCGAAAGGCCGAAGCAGGATTCTGGTTCTCCGACCATGCCGGGCGGCGGTATGGGCGGCATGGGTGGGATGGATTACTAATCGGCGCTCGCCGATCATCTACGCCGCAAGACTGTCGCACAGCTTAGACAGATAGGGCCCGATCTCAATCCGCTCGGGCAATCCGGAGGCGTGCAGCTGCTGTTGTACTGTCGCCACCGATTGACTCGCTGATGGGCGTCCTGCAAGTGCAGGCGAGTCTCCCGCTGAACGTCGCCGACTAAGTCAATAAAATCGGCACGACTCGGCGTGACGTCTGTCGATTGATGTGAAGCCCAGAAGCGGACTCTGACGACCCATTATCAGCGCGTTTTAGCCAGACTCACCTTGACAAAGACGAGCGAAAGATTGTTCGCAGGCATCTCAACGAGCTCGAGTAGCTCAAGCCCGTGGGGTGCGGCCGCGCGTACGAGGTCGTTTACGTCGCGAACGCCCCAGCGCGGGTCGCGCCTCTTTAGGTCTGCGTCGAACGCGGCATTGGACGCCGCCGTGTGTCTCCCGCCCTGCACGAAGGGCCCGTAGAACACGAGGACCCCGTCCTGCCTCAAGAGGCGCCCCGCACCGGCAAGGAGCCCAAGCGCTGCCTCCCAAGGAGCGATATGGACCATATTCAAGGAGATTATCGCGTCAAATGGAGCCTCGTCCTCCACGCCCCATACCCCTTCTCGCACGTCGATGGCGACCGGCGCTCGCACATTGGCGAGCCCTTCGGTGGCACTCCACGCCTTGATGCTGGCCCGCGAGGCCGAGTCTGGATCGCTCGGCAGCCAGACGAGCCCGGGCAGGGCCTTCGCGAAGCAGATGACGTGCTCCCCGGTACCGGATCCAATTTCGAGCGCTATGCCCTTCTTTGGCAGAACCCGAGTAAGCACCTCTTGGATTGGCCCACAATTGCGTGCAGCTGACGGGGAGATCTGTCGAGCGTCATGGGGGGGCATGCCTCTAGAACTCTCAGCACCCAAAAATGGTTACGTTTATTGTATCGGTCGTTCTCGCCCTCGTCGCCGTGGTCGTTCACTTTGCTAAACTCGACCTTCCAATATCACCCACCCAGGGATTCGTGATCCTGTTATTGGGCCTTTTTGGTGCTTGCTGCCGGCAACGTCGTGCGTGGACTGGAGGCCAAGGGGCGAAAAGGCGAAAGGCACGCCGGAAGCGTGACTCGGAATGCGCGGCGCGCCCCGCCTCAATTGAGCGGGGAATCATGCTAGCGTGCTCTTTGGATTCGGCACAGCCAAGTACCTCTTCCCTAGCGGTAACCTGGCAACCGGTCCTCGACTGAGTTGTTCTGAATAAGAAGCCCCCTTCATTTTGGTGGGGGTTTTTTCTTGTTGGGCGCCGTTAATGCGCTGCCCTCTAGTTTGGCCGAACCTGCCTGGCCACTGGCGGCGCAATATGTTGAGCTGATGGCGGAGAACAAGCACCTCCGCTTCAATCCGCCCGCGCGACATAATGCATCGCGCAGCGGCCCCCCATTGGCTTCGGCTGGCGACGGCCGCACCAAATTAGCGGCGGGAGCTCCGGAACGCGATATTGTGCTATCTGTGTTTGATTGCTGTGCCAACATCAGCCTTATTTGGATGTTCCGGGACGGTTACGCGCGTTATTCTGACCAAAGTGCTTCGATCTCGGGGAGCCCCGCATGTCCACGTCGTTTGTCGTACTCGCCATTCTCGCGGCCGCGGCACTGTACGTCGCTTTTGTCTACAACGGCCTTGTCGCACTTCGGCAGCGCGTCAATCAGGCCTTCGCCGACGTCGACGTGCAACTCAAGCAGCGACACGATCTCATTCCGAATCTCGTCGAAACCGTAAAGGGCTATGCTTCGCACGAGCGCGGCACGCTGGAGGCGGTCGTCCAGGCGCGAAATGCCGCGATCTCCGCAAAGGGCCCCGAGCAGGTTGCGGCAGCGGAGAATGTACTGACCGGCGCCCTGCGCCAGTTGTTTGCGCTCGCGGAAGCCTATCCGGATCTTAAGGCCAACGCGAACTTCCAGCAGTTACAGGCCGAGCTGTCCGATATCGAGAACAAGATCGCCGCAGCGCGCCGTTTCTTCAACAATGCCGTGCAGGAATACAACACCGGCATAGAGCAACTTCCGGCGTCGCTTTTCGCCGGCGCGCTCGGATTCCATCACCGGGAATTCTTCGATCTCGGCCAGACCCGCCCGCAACTCGAACAGGCGCCGAGCGTGAAGTTCTGATGGGGATCGACGCGGGGACCGAAACCTCGCGTATTGGAACCATGAGGGTTTGCGTCGGACGCCGCGCGATGGAATGAGTCGGCCATGGCCGCCTATGGTCTCTACTCGCATATCCGTGCCAATCGAATTCGCTCGATCGTCCTGATCTCCGGGCTGTTCCTGCTCGTCTATCTCATGAGCTTCGCAGGCGGAATAGTCGCGGCGGTCTTTGCCATGGGCGATGCGCCGCTCGACGATCTGATGGACGTCGCGCGCGGATACTTTTTG
>JAWOJH010000008.1:0-24808 GCA_046481725.1 Methyloceanibacter sp.
CGCGATGCGGATGGTGAGCACGCGTGTCTTGCCGGTCCCGGCGCCTGCCAACACCAAGAGCGGCCCTTCGAGCGTTTCCACCGCCTCGCGCTGCCCCTCCGACTATCTCGAGGCGCTGAATCCGGAGCAGCGCGAGGCAGCGCCGCATGGCGCGCTGCGAGGTGGTGAGCTGTTCCTCGCCCGGGGGAGGCGGGGCGGGGGCGGCGAGCGACGGGGAGCGAATCTTTGTCATTAGGTTGAAAACTATACCATTCGTGGGAAGCAGAGAGAAAAGTCCGGGGGGGCGGCGCGCAAAAGGCCCTGGGATTTCATCCGTTCCTGTCATATGACAGCCTGGCATTCGCCCCGGCCCGCGAAGCTGGGGACGGGCAGTGCGGTTTGCAAACCCCGAGCGAGTTCGCTCTTGAACGACGAAGCCCAGCCTAGCCGCGCCGCTCAGACAGCCGAACCGGCGGCTGCGTCGACCGCGCCAACCCCGCCGCCGGAGCGATCGCGGTTCCTCACCCGCGAATGGCTGGCGCTGCTGTTCGCCGTGATCAGTTTCGTGGTGGCGCAAATAATCGTCGTGTCGCTGCACTATCGCTTGACCCGGATCAATCAGGGCACCGAACAGGTCAAGCTAGTGCGCGAGATGTACCGGCAGTTTTACCTCGACGAAAAATCCAATCTGCAGATTGCCGGCGCCATCGAGTCCTGCCAGAAACTCTACAAGAACGAAGGCGGCAGTTTCAGCCATATGCAGATCAACGACTATCTCGGTTTCTTCACCGATCTCGGCCTGTTCATGGAGCGCGGCGCGCTTAGCCAAGAATTGATCGGCCATTTTTTTGGCGCGTTCATCATCGAAGCCTATGAATATCCGGAGGTCAGAAGCTATATCGAGCGCACGCGGAAGAATTTCCACCAGCCCGAGGCCTTCGCCGGATTCGACGCCGTGGCCGAAGCTCTCGCCAAGGACCCCCGCTTTGCCAGCCTGGTAAGCTTCGCCAAGACCATGTGTCCCGGCCAGGCAGAAGGAACTCCATCGCCATGAAGAACATGGAGAACAAGAACATGAACAAGAAGACAGCGATGCTTGCCGCCGCTTGCCTCCTGGCGGCGATGACCGGATCGGCGCTCGCCGGCGAACCGCTTCAGTCCGAGACGGGCTCGCCCGCTGTGCCCGGCGCCGGCAACGCCCCGGATTCGCCCGCGGCTAAGCCGGAGGAACCGGCGGACGCTGCGGCGCCCGAAGGCGAATCAGCCGATGAGGACGCTCCGCCGGTCAGGGAATACCGGCATCGGCCCGGCGCCTGCCCGGAAGGGCCCCCTTGCAGAGGCGAGTGAAGGACCCGGTAGGGTTGACGCCGCCGGGACTAGACGCCAACCTTCTTGTCTGACAAAAAGCCGCAGGAAAACTCTGCTATTGCCGTTGTGGTCACTCTACGGCATTTGCCTGAACTACAAACTTGCCGACAGACAGATTGGGAGACGGGGATATGCTTCATTTTTTGAGGATGAGCGGCGCGTTGTTTGCCGTTGCGGCGCTGGCACTCGTTGCCAGTCACTCGGCTGAGGCGGCGTGCCAATTGATCAAGGCGACACATAGCGCCGGCTCGAAGGCCGAAGCGGCCAAGGCCTCGCAAGCTCTGGTCGTGCAGAGCGCGGCGGAGCTGAAACGTCAGAAGCGCTGGAGCTATGTTTCGCTCTCGGCCCGCAGGGTGAAGGGCGATCCGTTCTGGAAGGCGGTTCGTCCGAACGGCGTTCCGCCCGAGGCCATGCTCAAGCCCGACATCGTCACGGTGCGCTTCTACACGACCTGCTTCACCGGCGTGGTGGTGCCGTTTGTCTGCACCACCGGTTCGGCCGCCTGCGGCAATTAGACAGGCCTTTCGGCTCGCATCGGCGCCAGGGTCGGTCACCGGCCCTGGCGCTTTGCTTTTGCCGGCCGGCTTGGCCTGACCGTCCGGAGCGGGTCGCATTGACGCCTCAGCTTCGCCACATCGCGTGTTAAGCTGAGTGAACCATTCTTCGTGTTGCCGCGTCATATCCCCCATGGAACGGATCAGAGACAGCATCGCCGCTTTTCCGCGCTACAGCTTTCGTGAGCGTGTCGCCGACGGCTGCATCCACATTCTCGGCGTGACCGCGAGCCTGGTCGCGCTGGGTGCGCTGCTGACCATTGGCGTGCAATCGGAGACGACGCTCTGGGCGGTCAGCCTGACGATCTACGGGCTCGCGCTCGTCGCCACCTTTTCCTTCTCGGCCGGTTACAATCTGGTGGTGCGTCCCACGCTCAAAGAGGTGTTGCGCCGCTTCGATCACGCCGCGATCTTTTTGATGATCGCCGGCACCTACACGCCATTCATCCTTATCAAGATGAACACGCCTTGGGGCCTCGGCCTGCTCGCGGTGGTTTGGACCATGGCGGGCATCGGCATCGCCATCAAATTGCTCGCCCCGCGCCTGCTCGAAGGGCTCTCTACCGCGCTCTATCTGGTGCAGGGCTGGGCGGTGATCGCCGCCTGGGAGCCGCTGATGACGGCGCTGCCGGGCAAGGCACTTACCCTGCTGATGCTCGGCGGCGTGCTCTATACCGTCGGCGTCGTGTTCCATCTCTGGGAGCGGCTCCCATATCAGAACGCGATCTGGCACGGTTTCGTGCTGTCGGCGGCAGCCTGCCATTTCGTGGCGGTGATTTTCGTGACCGGCGCCTGACCGCGCCGAAAAACCTCAGCAATTCCGACGAAGCACCCTAGAATAACGCCATGACAGCGGTCATGGCAGAGGCTCCGTCGCGGGGGAGGGCGGAGGATAAGCAGGCGCTCATCGCCCGTCTTGCCGCGCGTTACGGCGACCGGCTCTCGCTCAGCCAGGCGCTGCGGGAGCAGCACGCCAACACGCTTACCTGGCTCAAGCGCCAGCCGCCCGACGCCGTGCTGTTCGCCGAATCCGAATCGGAGGTCGCCGAAGTGGTGCGGCTCTGCGCCGAGGCCCGCGTGCCGGTGATCCCGTTCGGCACCGGCACCTCGCTCGAAGGTCATGTCAACGCGCCGTTCGGCGGCATTTCGCTGGATCTTTCGCGCATGAACCGGGTCCTCGCCGTGCATGAGGCGGATCTCGACTGCGTGGTCGAACCCGGCGTCACCCGCAAAGTGCTCAACGACCACCTGCGCGGCTCGGGGCTGTTCTTCCCGGTCGATCCCGGCGCCGATGCGAGCCTTGGCGGCATGGCGGCGACCCGCGCCTCCGGCACCAATGCGGTGCGCTACGGCACCATGCGCGATGCCGTGCTCGGCCTGAACGTGGTGTTGGCCGATGGCAGCATCATCCAGACCGGAGGCCGCGCGCGCAAATCCTCGGCCGGCTACGATCTCACGCGCCTCCTGGTCGGCTCCGAAGGCACGCTCGGCGTCATCACCCGCCTGACCTTGAAGCTCTACGGCATCCCCGAGACGATTCTCTCCGCGGTCTGTCCCTTCGCCTCGATCGAAGGCGCCTGCAACGCCACCATCGCCGCGCTGCAAATGGGGCTGCCGCTCGCCCGCATCGAATTGCTCGACGAGGTGCAGATCCGCGCCTGCAACGCCTATTCGCGCCTCGGCCTGCCCGAGACGCCGCATCTCTTCCTCGAATTTCACGGCAGCGCCGCCGCGGCGCGCGAACAGGTCGAGGCCTTTGCCGAAATTGCCCGGGCCGAGGGCGGAGGCGATTACCAATGGGCCGAGCGCCCGGAGGACCGCACCAAACTATGGCAGGCCCGGCACGACGCCTATTGGGCCGTGCGAGGCTTGCGGCCCGGCGCCGATGTGATCTCGACCGATGTCTGCGTGCCGATCTCGGCGCTCGCCGCCTGCGTCACTGAAACCCGCGCGGATATTGACCGGCTTGGCCTGCTCGCCCCCATCGTCGGCCATGTCGGCGACGGAAATTTCCACGTGATGCCGCTGATCGATGCCGGCGATCCCGAGGAGCGGCAACGGGTACAGGCCTTTCTCGACCGGCTGGTTGAGCGCGCGCTGCTCTGCGGCGGAACCTGCACCGGCGAGCATGGCATCGGCCAGGGCAAGATTAACTACCTCGCGGCCGAGCATGGCGCAGGAGTTCAGGCCATGGCTGCCATAAAAAAGGCGCTCGATCCGTTGAATATCCTCAATCCGGGCAAGATTTTTGCGTTAACATGAAGGCGCGTTACGGGGGGCCGGGGTCCTCGGCGCCTGGCTTGGTCAGGGCGCAGCTGAACCTTGGGTCTGGACGGCGGTGAATTCGCTCCTGCTAACTTTGGCGGCATTGCTGATTCTCGTGCTGAGCGCGCTGTTTGCTGCGCCGCTTTTCATCGACTGGAACAACTATCGTCCGGCCTTCGAGACGCAAGCCTCCAACCTGCTTGGCCGCGAAGTGAAGGTCGGCGGCGAGGTTCACCTCATCCTGCTGCCGGCGCCCGAGCTTAGATTCGACGACATCAAGGTCGCCGATCAGGCAGGGAGTTTCGATCGCCCCTTCCTCGAGGCCCGCTCGCTCGAGGCTTGGCTGAACATCGGCGCGCTGCTCACCGGCACCGTCGAGGCCCGCAAGATCGCCATCGTCGATCCGGTGCTGCGCCTCGATGTGAAGGCGGACGGCACCGGCAATTGGAGCGATGTCGGCCGGCGCGGCGTGGCGCTCCCCTTTGCCCCGAAGGATGTGATGCTCGACGAGGTCAGCGTCTCGGGCGGCAGGATCGAGGTTGCCAGGCAAGGCGTGCCGCAATTCGCCGTGGAGCAGATCGAAGGCGAGGCGAGCGCGGCATCCTTGTCGGGCCCCTACAAGGTCTCCGCCAACTACCTGTTCGACGGGCGGCCGCAGGAACTTCGTTTCTCCACCAGCGCGCCCGATCCGGCCGGGCTGTTCCGTATCAAGTCGGCGCTGCGTGATCTCGACCGCGGCACCACCTATGTTTTTGACGGCGGTGTCGGCGGGCTCGGCGGCACTCCCGTCTATGAAGGCACCGTCGTGGTTCGCGCGGCGAAGCCCCGCGCAAACACGCTCGGACAGGATGAGGATTTGGGCGGCGAGGCGCAGCTAGCGGGCGTGCCCCGGCAAGACCGGACGCCGCTATTCGAATTGAAGGGGCCGCTCAAGGCGACCCCCGACCGCGCCGACCTTCCCGCATTCGATCTCACCGTGAATACCAAGGGCCATCCGCAGATCTTCAAGGGCAAACTTGCCCTCGAATTCGGCGAACGGCTCGAGGCGGCGGGCGAGCTCGCCGCCGGCTTCATCGATCTCGACGCGCTGTTCGCCGCGCCCGGCGCCGAGCAGCGTCCATCGCCGGCGGCCGTGCTCTATATGCTGACCGAGGATCTGCTCGACGGCGCCACCAACGTGGCCGAGGCCAGCCTGTCCATTCTGGTCGAGCAGGCGGGGCTCGGCGGCGACCTCCTCGGCGCGGTCGAACTCGCCCTGACCAAGCGCGACGGCGCGCTACGTCTCGACCGGCTCAAGGCGGTGCTTCCCGGCGACAATCGCATCGAGGCCTCGGGGCAATTGAATCGCGGCGAGTTCGGGCCGGTCTTCGCCGGACCGGTCAAGATCGAAGGATCCGGCTTGCGGCCGCTGACCCGCTGGGCGGCGGGCGACCGCGACATGTCGGGCCAAGCCTCGCCCGGCGATTTCAGTTTCGCGGCCAATGCCACGGTCGGCGACGGCGCCCTTATCCTGGCCGACGCATCCGGGGAACTGAGCGGGACCAGGTTCAGCGGCGCCATGCGCCTGCAAGGCGGCGAGCGCCGCCTGATCGAGCTGACTTTAGACAGCGACCGGCTGGACCTGCGCGAAGTGCTAGGCGACGGCCCGCTGTTTCGATCATGGCTGCCCTCCGCCGCAGCTTTGACCGAAGGCTCTACGGACCAGACCCTGCTCAACGAGCTTCGCGGCGACGACATGCGCGTGACCTTGCGTGTCGGCGAGTTGCTGCTGCCCAACATTCCGCCGGGCCGGCTCGATGCGCGCTTCTCGCTGCAAAGCGATACGCTGGAGGTCAGCCAGCTCGATTTCACCGCCGCCGGCGCGCTGACGCTTGACGGTGAGGGCCGCATTGAACGATTGAGCCAGTCCCCGTCCGGCGGGGTGGATTTCGCCTTGCAGGCCGCCACCCCGGACAGTTTGCGCATCGCCGCCGAGCTGTTCGGTTTCCCCGACAGCGTCGCCAAGTCGAAGCACCTCCCGGCTTTGGCGCCGCTCGATCTCAAAGTGAGCCTTGACGTCTCGCGCCAGGGTGAAGCGACCGAAGCCGCCATCGAACTCGACGGCACCGCCGGGGGATCAGACGTCGCGCTCGTCGCGCGCGCCCTCGGCGATCCGGCCAACCCGGCGAAAGCGACGATCGATCTCGACGGCAGTGTCACCGGCGAGCGCCCGCACGCCGTCCTCGTGCTGCTGTTTCCCGACATTCCGGTGGAACGGCTGGCCGGCACGGGCCGCAGCCAGGGCAAGCTGATGGTGAAGCTCGCCGGCGTGCCGGACAGCAAGATCACCGGCAAGGCGGCGCTGGAAACCGAGGCGCTCGGCATTGCCTTCGGCGGTGAGGGGTCGTTGCAGGACAGCGGTCTCCTCTTCACCGGCAGGGGCGCGGTGGTCAGCCAAGATGCCGGCGCGGCGCTGCTGCTAACCGGGTTCGAGGCGCCGCCAAGCGCCGCCGGGGCGAAGCTGCAATTGCGTTTCGACATCGCCAAGCGGGGCCCGAACGTCGATTTGACCGGGATCAGCGGCTTTATCGCCGGGGCCACCGTCGAGGCGGACGCGAAGCTCGATCTCGCCCCCGCCAAGCCGCGCTTCGCGCTGACCGCGAATGCGAGCCGGATCTCGCTGCCGTCGCTGCTCGGCATGCTGGTGGCGTGGCAGCAAAGCCCGTCGACCGAGGAGATGCTCGGCGCGATCGGGCCGGGCACCGCCGAACTCTGGCCGTCGCGCGGCTTTTCGCTCGGTCCGGTGGAGGCGGCGGAGGGCGACATCAAGCTCAGCACGGACACGCTCGTCCTCGGCTCCGCCGTCAAGGTACGGGATGCCAAGCTGATCGCCATGGTCGGCAAGGACGGCCTGTCGATCACGGACCTCACCGGCGAGCTGTTCGGCGGCACGCTTGCGGCATCCGGTACCCTGTCGCCGCGCGGCAATGGGGCCGAGCTTACCGCCCAGGCCGAGGTGAAAGGCGGCAGCCTCGAACAGCTGGCGCGCAGCGTCGCCGGGTCCGGGCTCGCCAAAGGCCCGTTCGACTTCGACGTCACCCTGCAAGGCGAGGGCTTGAGCCCGCCTGGCCTGGTCGCGGGATTGAGCGGATATGGACATTTGACGCTCGGCGAAGGCGCATTGCAGGCGCTTTCGCTGGCGCCGCTCCGCCGCGTTGCCGCGACGGCCGCCAACAAAAAGGCCGGGAAGGACGAAATCGAATCCGAGGCGCGCGCGTTGCGCGAGACCATCACCAAGGGGAGCTACGCCTATGCTCCGGCGCGACTGGGCTTCGAGGTCAAGAACGGGACCTTGCGGCTTGCCCCGGCGGTGCTGGAAGGTCAGGGCGCCGAGACCAAGGTGAACGCCTATCTTGAGCTTGCCAGCCTGAAGCTCGACAGCGAATGGACCCTGAGCCTCGCCAGCCCGGACGCCGGCGGCGTGCCTCCCGTGAATGTCGTGTTCGCCGGCCGGCTCGACGCGGCGAGTCAGATCTCGCCTGCCGTCGACACCACTGCCATCGAGGCCTATCTCACTATGCGGCGCATGCAGGACGACGTCGAGCGGCTGGAGACCCTCGACCTGAGCGGCAGGAGCGAGCCGGAACTTGAGGCTGAGGAAGAGCAGACCTCGGCCATGCCGCATGACCCGCTCGGGCCGCTGATCGACGCCTTGAGTGCCGAGGATGCGGCGGACGCGCTAGAGTCTGCGCCGGCAGCCGAGATCGAGCCACCGGAAGACGCGGCCCCGCAGCCGGACTTCGCTGTTGGGGCGCTGCGCTCCGCGCTCGACATCATCGAGGAAGAGGAGGCCAGGGAGGTTGCGGCCAGAGAGGCCGCGGCCAGGGAAGCCGAGGCGCAGGCGGCGGCTGTGAAAGAGGCGGCGAAGGAAGCGGCCTTGGCCCGCGAGCAGCAGGCGCGCGAGGAAGCAGCCAAGGCCACCGCGCCCGTGCTTTCCGAGCCTGCCGAAAGTTCCACCGGCATGGAGTCCGTGCCGGGCGCACCGGCGGCCGAAACTGCGCCCGAGGCGGCGGAGCCGGCTCCGGCGCCGCGCCCGGCGGCCAAGCGCCGCAAGCAGACGCCGAGCGTGCAGCGGCGGCGCGAAGCGCCCGACGACTGGAAGAAGGGGATCAGTATCTTCGGCGGCGGCTAGCGCCCTTCCGCCTTCGTCCGCTCCAGCACGTAAAGTCTGATCGCCGCGGAGAGGCTGGGCTGCCGCCCGGGTCTGCCGCCCCGCTGCTGGTCGATCTCGCCGACCAGCTCCGCCACCGACTTGCCGTCGGCTTGCGCCAATTGGCCGAGCGCTTCCCAGAACTCGTCCTCGAGCGAGACGGAGGTGCGGTGCCGCGCGATGGTGAGCGAGCGCTTGTTGCCTGGCCGCGCCATCGCACGCCTAGCGCTTCGGCCCGATCATGTCCTCGGGCCGGACCCAGCGCTCGAACTCCTCCGCGGTCACATGGCCGAGCCGCGCCGCCTCCTCGCGCAAGGTGGTGCCCCGCTTATGCGCCGACTTGGCGATCTCGCTCGCCTTGTCGTAGCCGATATGCGGCGCCAGCGCCGTGACCAGCATCAGCGAGTTCTCCAGATGCTGCTTGATGCATTCGCGGTCCGGCTCGATGCCGGCGATGCATTTTTCGCGGAAGCTGTCGGCGACATCGGCGATCAGCCTGATCGATTGCAGCATGGCGTAAGCGATCACCGGCTTGAACACGTTCAGCTCGAGATGACCCTGGCTGCCGGCGAAGGTGATGGTCGCGTTGTTGCCGATGACCTTGGCCGTGACCATAGTCACCGCCTCGCATTGCGTGGGATTCACCTTACCCGGCATGATCGACGAGCCTGGCTCGTTCTCCGGTAACAGCAGTTCGCCGAAGCCGGAGCGGGGACCGGAGCCAAGCAGCCTGATGTCGCTGGCGATCTTGAACAGCGATACGGCCACGGTGTTGAGCGCGCCATGGGCGAACACCATCGCGTCGTGCGTGGCGAGCGCCTCGAATTTGTTCTCGGCACTGACGAAGGGGAGCTTCGTCATTTCGGCGATCTTGGCGGCGAACGCTTCTGCAAAAAGGGGACTGGTATTGAGCCCGGTGCCGACCGCGGTTCCGCCTTGCGCCAGTGCGTAGAGGCCCGGCAGCGTCAATCTGATGCGCTGGATGCCATGATCGATCTGCGCCGCATAGCCGCCGAATTCCTGCCCTAGAGTTAGTGGAGTTGCGTCTTGCAGGTGGGTGCGGCCAATCTTGAGAATGTCCTGAAACGCCTGAGCTTTCTCCTTGAGCGCTTGGTATAGCCGGGCGAGCGCCGGGTTGAGGCGGTAGGCGATTTCACAAGCCGCGGCAATATGCATAGCCGTGGGAAAGACGTCGTTGGAGGATTGACCGAGATTGACGTGATCATTGGGGTGGACCGGACGTTTTGAACCCAAGACACCGCCGAGCAATTCGCTCGCGCGGTTAGCGATGACTTCATTGACGTTCATGTTGCTCTGGGTTCCCGAGCCGGTCTGCCAGACGACCAGGGGAAAATGCGGATCAAGTTTGCCTTCGACAATTTCATCGGCCGCCGTTGCGATCGCCGTGGCCAGGCTCTCTTCGAGCATGCCGATTTCGCGGTTGGTGAGCGCGGCTGCCTTCTTGACCGTGGCGATGGCGCGAACCAGCGGCTTTGGCATGGATTCCTCGCCGATCATGAAGTTCCGGCGCGAACGCTCGGTCTGGGCGCCCCAATAGCGGTCCTGCGCCACCTCGATCGGCCCAAGGGAATCGGTCTCGATGCGCGCGGTGCTGGCACCCCCGCTCTCCGCACCTCTGTCTTGAGGCATGCTGTCTTCTCCTGTCGTCCGCATTTCGCGGCCCGGACGCCCGAGGCGAGGTCCAGTCGCTGCGAATGCCCTACCGGCTCTATGGGGGCTACGCTATAACACGCTCACGGGGTGGGAGAACGCGCTCGTTCATGCGTTGCGGCCTTCTGACCGAGGAGCGCCCAAAGCTTCCGGCTTCATTTTCCGTGAACTTGGGTGAGGAAGGCGAGTGGCGGCTGAAGTTCCAGTGAGGATGGCGCTGCCTGCGCCCCGCGCAGAGCGGATGTCGCTGCTCGTGGCGCGGTCGATCGCCTTCGGTGTCGCCGCCATCGGCGCGCTGATCCTGTTCGCCTGGCAATTCAGAGTGCCGGACCAGGCCGACGATCTCCCCCGTCTCGCAGGCATGACGCCGGCAACTGCCATGGGCTTCATTGCCGCTTCCGTCGGCCTGTTCTGCTTCACCTTCAGGACGATCCGGCCTTTGGCGCGGCTGATCGGCTTTGCCTTGGTGGTGCTAGGCCTTGCCATTCTCAGTCAGGGCCTGTTCGGCTTCAATCTCGGCCTCGACCAGGCGCTCATTCGCGACGCCAGCCTTGCAGCCGGGGCCGGCCATTCCGGCAAGGTCAACGTGGCGCCGGGCATCACCGGTCTGCTCATTCTGTTCGGCCTGGCGCTGCTCTACGCCAAGCAGGGTGGCATTTCCTCGGCCTTCAGCCAGATCATCGCGCTGATCATGCTGGCGCAGGTGCTGATCGTGCTGGCCGGCTACGCTTATGGGGTCGCCACCTACTATTATCCGTTCCCCTTCACCGAAATGTCGATCACCGGCGCGATTTGCGGATTTCTGCTGGCGATCGGTCTGCTGGCGGCCTCGCCGGAATACGGTATCGCCGCGGCGATCGTCGAGCAGTCGCCCGCAGGCGAAATGCTGCGCCGGCTGCTGCCCGGCATTCTGGTTTTGCCGCTGGTGATCGGCTGGTTCGCCCATAAGGCCGAGGCCGCAACCTATTACGACAGCTCGGCGACGCTCGCGCTGTTCGCCGTGGCCAGCATTCTGGTGCTGGCGCTGTTCGCCTGGACCACGATCGGCGCCGTGCGGCGCGCCGACCGCGATCGCAACGCGGCGCTGATGGAGCTGCGCGGCCAGCGCGAATGGCTGTCGACCACGCTCGCCTCGATCGGCGACGGCGTGATCGCCACCGACCCCAACGGCAGCGTGCTGCTGCTCAACAAGATCGCCGAGCAGATGACCGATTGGTCGGGGCCCGAGGCCCGCGGCCGGCCGATCTGGGAAGTGTTTCGCGTCATCAACGAGAACACGCGCAAGCCCGTCGACGATCCGGCGCTCAAGGCGCTGCGGGAGCGAGCCGTGACCCGGTTCGAATCCGGTGCGCTGCTCGTCACCCGCGACAAGCGGGAACTACCGGTCGAGCATTGCGGCGCGCCGATTGTCGGCTATGACGGCTCGCTCGCCGGCGCCGTGCTGATCTTCCGCGACGTCACCGAGCGCCGCCGCACCGCGCAGCGCCAATCCATGCTGGTCGGGGAGCTCAACCACCGCGTCAAGAATGCGCTCGCCATCGTGCAGTCGCTGGTGCAGGCGAGTCTGCGCCAAGCCACCTCGCGTCCGGCGCAGGCCATGGCGCAGACGCTTGCCGAGCGGCTCCAGGCGCTGCATCGCGCCCACGACCTGCTGCTGGAATCGCAATGGTCGGGCGCGAGCCTCAAGGACATGGTCGAACGCGAGCTCGAACCCTATCGGCGGGAAGGCGGTCCCAACATCCTCATCAAGGGGCCCGACGTGCTGCTGCCGCCGGCCTGCACCTCGATCATCGCCATGACCTTGCATGAGCTTGCCACCAACGCCGTGAAATACGGCGCCCTGTCCTCGAATACCGGCCAGCTCCGCGTGAACTGGAAGACGGCGCGGGGCAATCGGCTGCTTTTGACCTGGGAGGAGCGCGCCGCCAGCGTGCAGCCGATGCCGGCCAAGCGAAGCGGCGGCGGCTTCGGCATGCAGCTGATCGACAAGGGCATCCGCCACAATCTCGGCGGCGAGACCAAGGTCGAGTTCAGGCCGACCGGACTCTATGTGGAGATGAACGTGCCGCTCGACCCGTCGAAGGAGACGCGCGCCAAGCCGGTACGGGCTGCCGCCGAAGCGTAGTCATTCGAGCACGCCGATCTCTTCATTGGCGTGGCGCAGCCGCTCAGAAAACTCGCGGGTCAAATTGCCGAGAATGGTGATCATCACATTGGGATGCTCGGCGGCGAGCTCGTGCAGTTGCTCGACCCTGAGCCCGTAACAGATCACCCGCTCGTCGGCGACGATATCCGCCGAGCGCTTGCCGCCGTCGAGCAGGGCCATCTCGCCGAAGGACAGGCCGGGACCGATCGAGGCCACGCGCTTCTTGTGCTCGCCATGGCCCGGCACCCGGATCTGGACGCTGACCGTGCCGCGCGCCAGCACGAAGAAGAGATTGGCGTCGGCGCCCTCGCGGATGATGGTGTCCCCCTTCTCGAACACCAGCGGCTGCACGATGGCTTCGAGCAGGCGGCATTCGTCCGGACTGAGCCCCTTGAACAGATTGATTTCCGACAGCGCGAATTTAGTGGCATGGCCGCCATGCGCCTCCGACGCGAGCAGTGCATTCTCGCACCATTCGAGCGCCGCATCCGCGTCGCGGAAAACGCGGACCAGGGACTTGTTCTCCGGCTGGGCGAGATCGCGGACGAGGGGAGCGAGCGGGCCGTCCTCCGGCGTCGAGGCGAATATCAGCTCGATGCCGCTGCCGGCCATGGCGCGGGCGGCGCGCAGCATCAGCTTCCGCGCCGACGTGTCGGCGAGATGCACCCGCTTGAAATCGACGATGACATAGCGCACCTCGGCCGCGAGCAGGGTCATGCGCCGCATCAATTGCTCGGTCGAGCCGAAGAACAACGCGCCTTGCGCCTCGATCACCGCGATCTGGCGTCCCTTCTCCGCCAGCGCCTTGCGTTCCTGGGGCGTCCGCAGCCGGTTCGAGCGCACCAGATCGGCGCGATAGTCGCGCCGGATCACGCTGCGCACATTGGTGCGATTGTTGAAGGCGTGCAGCTCGAATTCGCTGGAGATCTCCTGGCAGACGCGGATGCCCCGCACGCTGTTGCCCTGCACGTCGATCGGCGGGGAGAACACGCAAAGCCCGATCTGGCCGGGGATGACGGCGATGATGCAGCCGGACACCCCGCTCTTGGCCGGCATGCCGACCTCGTAGGCCCATTCGCCGGCATAGTCGTACATGCCGCAGGAATTCATCACTGACAGCATGTCGCGCACGTAAGTCGCATCGTAAACCGCTTCGCCGGTGATGGGGTTGGTGCCGTCATTGGCGAGCGTTGCCGCCATGATCGCCAGATCGCGCGCCGTGACCGACACCGAGCATTGGCGGAAATAGACGTCGAGCACCTCGTTCGGATCGCGCCGGATCATGCCCGTGTTGAGCATCATATAGGCGATGGCCCGGTTGCGATGGCCGGTGGCAAGCTCGGATTGGAACACGTCCTCGTCGATTTCCAGCTTGCGCCCGGCGAGGCTCGAAAACAGCGCGAGCATGTTGGCGACCCGCGCGTCCTGGCTGTCGCCTTCCATCAGTTCGGCGACGGCGATCGCGCCGGCATTGACCATCGGATTGAACGGCCGGTTGGCGACCTCGTCGAGCACGATCGAATTGAATGCCTCGCCGGTCGGCTCGACGCCGACATGCTTCAGCACCGCCGCCCGGCCGCAATGTTGCAGGGCGTGGCCGTACATGAAGGGCTTCGACACCGATTGGATGGTGAAGGCGACGTCGGCGTCGCCCACCGCATAGACCTGGCCGTCGACCGTGGCGACGGCGATGCCGAACAGGGAAGGGTCCGTCTTGCCGAGCTCGGGGATGTAGTCGGCCGGCTTGCCGCCGGTGATCTGGGAGACTCTGGCGTGCAGCTCCGCCAGATAGTCCTGCACCGGCGCCAGCGTGTCCCCGGGTCCGGCGGCTTGCAGCTCACGCGCGCTACCCACTCCGTTCACCGCGACCCCCGAAGGCTCGACCGCACGATCGCGGTGGAGACAACCTTAGGCAGAAATCGTGCCAAGCCGAAACGCGAAACCGGGCCAAGGTCAATGCCTTGTCCCATGTCAGCCGTGCTGAAATTTTGGGCAGGAGCGACTAAGCCGCAGGCAGGCAGGCGGGCTATTTCTTGCGGAAGCGATCGAGCTGCACGACCTCGGCCGGCGGCCGCGACATCACTGTCTCGGCGGGCACCTCTCCGGGATCGTCATGCGGCGGCTCGAGCGCGCCGCGCGGCTCTTCCGGCTCGCCCAACAGATCGGGCAGCGCCGCAGCCATATGCTGGCGCGCCGAATCGTTGGCGGCGCCGGGTTTGCCGAACTGCAGCCCGAACTGGGCCGAAGGATCGTAGAAGGCCTTGATCGCGCCGAACGGCACCACCAACCGCTCCGGCACGTTGGAGAAGGAGAGCTTGACCTCGAAGCGCTCGTTCGTCACCTGCAGATCCCAGAACTGGTATTGCAGGACGATCGTCATCTCCTCGGGATATTGCTCCTTGAGCCGCTTGGAGACGGAGACGCCCTCGGCGCCGGTGTCGAAGGCGATATAGAGATGATGCTCGCCGGGCAGCCCGTCGCGCTGCACCTGCGACAGGACCTGGCGCACCACGCCGCGCAAGGCGTCCTGCGTGAGAAGGTCGTATCTGATTTCGTCTTCTGCCATGATAGCCGCCGCTATTTCCCCCTTCGCGACGTGAGGCAGTCTCCGTACCCCGTACACATAAAGTGGAGGGCTTCTGTTGGCCGGTGCCCTCCGAACCGCGCCTAGCCGCCGCGAAGCGGCTAGGACTTAATGTTTAGGCTATCGCGCTGCTTACGCGGCGAGACGAGCCTCCGCATAGTTGTCATTGGCAACTATAGGGTTGGCCCGATAACGGCGGTACCATGCCGAGCGAAAGCAAGTCCTTTACACCCTCGTCGAGCCTATTTCGCCCCCTCCAAAATGATCAGCAAACTTCGTGTGCTTGTGGCTGGTCATCTTGGTGGAGGCGCCGGGTACCGCCCCCGGGTCCGAATGGTTTATTACGACAGCCGTTTATCGCCATAGCCGACTCTCGCCGACGAGAATCTATATAGGCCTCCACGGCGGCAAAAAAAAGGTTGATGCTGCGATAACCCCCAACCTCGAATCGGCGGATGATGGCCGGAAGCGGGGGCGGGAGGCCTTGGCCGGCTGGCGGAGAGCTTCAGTTTATTGACGGGGCACGCCGCTGGGCGCATTCCTGTTCCAGCCTGTTAGGGGACCACCCGCCTTGCGCCAATATCTCGATCTGCTGGCCAAAATCCGGGAGACCGGCGTCGAAAAGGGCGACCGCACCCAGACCGGCACGCTCAGCATTTTCGGCCATCAGATGCGCTTCGACCTGGCCGAGGGTTTCCCGCTCGTCACCACCAAGAAGCTCCATGTGAAATCGATCATCCACGAGCTACTCTGGTTCCTGCAAGGCTCGACCAATATCCGCTATCTGCGCGAGCATGGGGTAACCATCTGGGACGAATGGGCGGATGAAGCGGGCGAACTGGGCCCGGTCTATGGCCGGCAATGGCGCTCCTGGCCTGCACCCGGCGGGCACCATATCGACCAGATCGCCAATGTGGTCGACGGGTTGATCCGCGACCCCGATTCGCGCCGCCATATCGTCAGCGCCTGGAATGTGGGCGAGCTCGACCGGATGGCGCTCTCGCCCTGCCACTGCCTGTTCCAGTTCTACGTCGCCGGGGGGCGGCTGTCCTGCCAGCTCTATCAGCGCTCGGCCGATGTCTTTCTCGGCGTGCCCTTCAATATCGCCTCCTATGCTCTGCTCACCCTGATGATGGCGCAGGTCACCGGTCATCGCCCGGGCGAGTTCATCCACACCTTCGGCGACGCGCATCTCTACCTCAACCATCTCAGCCAGGCAGACGAGCAGTTGCGGCGCGAGCCCCGCCCGCTGCCCTTCATGGCTATCAATCCGGACATCCGCTCGCTGTTCGACTTCGCCTATGAGGACTTCACCCTTATGGGCTACGACCCGCATCCCGCCATCAGCGCCAAGGTCGCGGTGTGAGCGGAGCGGGGGAAGGAAAGCAGGCGCCGGCAATCGCGCTGGTGGTGGCCATGGGCGAGAACCGCGCCATCGGCAAAGGCGGGAGCCTGCCTTGGCATTTGCGCAGCGACATGCGCTATTTCCGCCAGATCACCATGGGCAAGCCGGTTGTCATGGGGCGGCTCACCTTTGCCTCGCTGCCGCGCCTGCTCGACGGCCGGGCCAATATCGTGCTGACGCGGAACGCGGCCTTCGCGCCGCCCGGCGCGATCATGGCCTATAGTCTCGAAGAGGCACTCGAAATGGCGCGCAAGGAAGCCGCCAAGGCCGGGGCCGACGAGATCATGGTGATCGGCGGCGAGGATGTGTTCCGCGCCGTGCTGCCGCAGGCCGGGCGCATCTACCTGACCGAGGTGCATGCCTCGCCGCGCGCCGACACCTGGTTCCCCGAACTCGACATGAGCGCCTGGCGCGAGGTTTCGCGCGAAGCGCATAAAGCCGGCCCGCAAGACGACCACGATTTCAGCTTCGTGATCCTGGACCGCAAGCAACCCTGACCTGAGGGCGACCCCTCATCGCAGCCGGTACGGCACTGTTCCACCTGCATTGCGCCGCCCCAGTGACTGGCCTATAACCCTTGCGACCCTTGTCGCAGGACCGCCATTTTGGTACGGCTAGTCTCGTTGGCCGGCGCATCTCGAAGCGGTTTCTGCGCATTCCCTCTCAAAGCCTTTAGGACCGGAAGTCACCATGCCTTGGAGCAATCAGAGCGGCGGCGCGGGTTGGAAGGGCGGCGGCGGCAGTGGCCCCTGGGGGCCGCGCCCCGGCGGTTCCGGCCAGCAGCCCGATTTGGAAGAGATTTTGCGCCGGAGCCAGGATCGGCTGCGTCAGGCCATGCCCGGCGGCCGCATGGGCGGCCCCTTCGCCGTGCTGCTCGCCGTGGTCCTGGCCGCACTGATTGGCTTTTTCGGCTTCACCGTCAGGGTCAATCCCGACGAGGTCGGCATCGTGCTGCGCTTCGGCGAATATATCCGCCAGCTGCCGCCTGGCCTTAATTTCCGCTGGCCGTACCCGGTCGAGCAGGTCCTGTTGCCGAAAGTCACGCGCATGAACCGGATCGAGGTCGGCATGCGCGGCTCCTCCGACACGCGCGACGCGACCACCACGACCCGCAACGTGCCGGAAGAGAGCCTGATGCTCACCGGCGACGAGAACATCGTCGACATCAATTTCGTGGTGTTCTGGCAGATCAGCAACGCGCCGGACTTTCTGTTCAACATCCAGAACCCGGAAGGAACGGTGAAGGCCGTGGCCGAGAGCGCCATGCGCGAGATCGTCGGCCAGAGCGATATCGAGCCGATTCTGACCGCTGCCCGCGCCCAAACCGAGCAGTCGGCGCAGGCACTGATCCAGCGCGTGCTGGACAGCTACGGCGCCGGCATTCGCGTCGTCCAGGTGCAGCTCCAGAGGGTCGACCCGCCGGCGCAGGTCATCGACGCCTTCCGCGACGTGCAGGCGGCGCGCGCCGACCAGGAGCGGTTGCAGAACGAGGCGCAGGCCTATGCCAACCGGGTGGTCCCGGAGGCGCGCGGCGATGCGGAACGCATCCTGCAAGGTGCCCAAGGCTATCGCGATAAGGTGATCGCCGAGGCCAAGGGTGAGGCGGACCGCTTCGTCAATGTGCTTGGCGAGTATCAGAAGGCGCCCGACGTCACCCGCCGGCGCATCTTCATCGATACCTTGCAGCAGGTTCTCTCCGGTACCGACAAGATCATCATCGACGAGAAGAACGGTGGCCGCGGCGTCGTGCCCTATCTGCCGCTCAACGAGCTACAGAGGCGCACGCCGACGCCTACCACCACGCCGCAGGAGGTGCCCCAGCAATGAAGCGCACCGCCCTGAGCTTTGTCCTCATCCTGCTCGGCCTCCTCGCGGTGGCCGCCTATCTCACCTTGTTCACCGTCCACCAGACCCAGCAGGCTCTGGTGCTCGAGTTCGGCAAGCCCAAGCGGCTGATCACCCAGCCGGGCCTGCACTACAAGATCCCGTTCATCCAGAACGTGGAATATTTCGACAAGCGCCTGCTCGATCTCGATTCGTCGCCGCAAGAGGTGATCGCCTCGGATCAGAAGCGGCTGGTGGTCGATGCCTTCGCTCGCTGGCGGATCACCGACCCGCTACTGTTTTTCCAGGCGGTCGGCGATGAGCGGGGCGCCCGCCTCAGATTGGGCGCCTTCCTCGAAGCCTCGCTCAGGCGCGTGCTCGGCTCTTCAAGCTTCGAAGCGGTTGTGCGCGACAAGCGGCAGGCGCTCATGGAGGACATCACCCGCCAGGTCAATACCGAGGCCAAGGGGCTCGGCATCCTCGTGGCTGACGTGCGCATCAAGCGCGCCGATCTGCCGGAGGCGAACAGCCAGGCGATCTACCGCCGCATGCAGACCGAGCGCCAGCGTCAGGCCTCCGAACTCAGGGCGCAGGGCGAGGAGGCATCCCGCCGCATCCGCGCCGATGCCGACCGTCAGGTGACCGTGCTCAAGGCCAACGCGACCGGCGAATCCGAGCGCATTCGCGGCGACGGCGATGCGGAGAAGAATCGCGTCTTCGCCGATGCGTTCAACCAGGACCCGGACTTCTTCGCCTTCTATCGGTCGATGCAGGCTTATGAAGGCGCGTTGAAGGCCGGCGACACCCGCCTGCTGCTCAGTCCCGATTCGGAGTTCTTCCAGTATTTCACCGACCCGTTCGGCCGCGCCGGAGCTGCCGTCCAGCCCGTCCCGGCCAGTCCCGGCGAGAGCCCGGAGCCGCCAGCCGGCGCGGGCGAGAGCGAAATGCTGGAGCAGGGCGCTGCGACCGGCGAACCGGTCGCGCCGGAGCGCGACATCTCCGCCGGCGACGGCATCCAAGCGGACCCGCAGACGCCTTAGGCGGGGCGGGTGCGCCTGGCGGAGCCGCTGACGCAAAATGAGCACTCTGGCCGTCGCCTTCGGGCTTGTCCTGGTCATCGAAGGGTCGCTATGGGCCTTGTCGCCGGGTCTCGGCCGCAAGTTTCTGGAGGTGGTCGCGGAGACGCCGGAATCGACTTTGCGCATCGTGGGCGCAACGGCGGCCGCGGCCGGCGTGCTCCTGATCTGGCTCGTGCGCGGTTAGGATAGACGAGGCCCGAGACTTGACCTGCCTCCCGTCATCGATTTCCGCTAGGATATCCTCGCCTCAAAGTATAGTCGGCCGGCGAGAGCGGAGTCCTCGATCGATGCGAACAAGCGGCAGTTTGGCCCGGATTACGGGATTGGCGCCCAATTCCAGGCGGCTGGGCCGCGTCGCGGCGGCTGTCGCGCTGATGCTTGCCGCTGCGATGCTGCCGACGCCGCCGGTCTTCGCGCGCGGCCCGCAATCGGTCGCCGATGTCGCCGAGGGATTGCAGGATTCGGTCGTCAATATTTCCACCACCCAGACCCTCAAAGGTACCGCCGAGGGGCTGCCCAACGGTCCCGGCCCCAAGGGCTCGCCCTTCGAGGAGTTCTTCGACGATTTCTTCGACGAGGAAGACAAGGACGGTTTGCCGCGCAAGGTGAGTTCGCTCGGCTCCGGCTTCGTCATCGATCCGTCCGGCCTGGTCGTCACCAACAACCACGTCATCGAGGGCGCCGACGAGATCATCATCAATTTCACCGACGGCACCAAGCTGAAGGTCGTCAAGATCCTGGGCCACGATCCCAAGACCGACCTCGCTTTGCTCAAGGTCGAGCCCAAGAAGCCGCTCAAGGCGGTCAACTTCGGCGACTCCACCAAGATGCGCGTCGGCGACTGGGTCATGGCGATCGGCAATCCCTTCGGTCTCGGCGGCAGCGTCACCGTCGGCATCATCTCCGCCACCAAGCGCGACATCAATGCCGGCCCCTATGACGATTTCCTCCAGACCGATGCCGCGATCAATCGCGGCAATTCCGGCGGTCCGCTGTTCAACATGGATGGCGAGGTCATCGGCGTGAATACCGCCATCATCTCGCCGACCGGCGGCTCGATCGGCATCGGTTTCGCCGTTCCCTCCAACACCGCGACGCAGGTGCTCGACCAGCTGAAGGAATATGGCGAGACCCGCCGCGGCTGGCTCGGCGTGCATGTGCAGAATGTGACCGAGGAGGTCGCCGAGAGTTTTGGCCTCCAGGAGCCGAAAGGCGCCCTGATCGCCAAGGTCTCGCCCGATGGTCCCGCCGCCGTCGCCGGCCTCGAGGCGAGCGACGTGATCCTCAAATTCGACGGCCAGCCGATCGACAATATGCGGGCTCTGCCGCGCGCGGTGGCCGCGACCCCGATCGGCAAGAGCGTCGCGGTCGAAGTGCTGCGCCAGGGCAAGACCATGGACTTTACCGTCACCGTGGGACGGTTGCCCGAAGGCGAGGATGTCGAGGACGCGGTGCAGACCGAGGAAGAGCCGCTCGCGCCGGAGCCGGAGCGCGAGGACGTGCTCGGCCTGTCGATCGCCCCGCTCACCGACGAATTGCGCAACCGCTACGGCATCGGCAAGACGATCGAAGGCGTGATCATCACCGAGGTCAAGCCGAACAGTCCCGCGGCTCAGAAGAACGTCAAGCCGGGCGATGTGATCGTCGAGGTGACCCAGGAGAAGGTGAAGCAGCCGCACGACGTCAAGTCGCGCCTGCTGGCGATCCGGAAATCGGGCCGCCGGTCCGTGCTGCTCCTGCTCTCCGACACCAAGGGCGAGCTCCGTTTCGTCGCCGTGCCGACGAGCTAGTCTTGTTCCATGCCGGAACAGGTGGAAAAGGTCACCATCCTCGCCCCTGACTGGCCGCCGCATCGAGACCTACAGAAACGCCCCGGCGACTTGTCGCACATGCTCCCGCAAGGGCTTGGGCTCGACGCGCCGTTCATCGTCACGCCCTATGGCAGTGGCCCGTGGCTGGTCACCAAGTGACGCAGCGCCCGCGCGCGATCCTCATCGCCGGGCCGACCGCGAGCGGCAAGTCCGCCGCTTCTCTCGCGCTTGCCGAACGGCTGCACGGGACGGTCATCAATGCCGATTCCATGCAGGTCTATCGCGAGCTTCCCATCCTCACCGCCCGGCCCACGTCCGGCGACGAAGCGAGGGCGCCGCACCGGCTCTACGGCACCGTCCCGGCGGCCGAGGCCTATTCGGTGGGCCATTGGCTTAACGATGCGGCGCGGGAAATCGGGGCGGCGGAAGAGGCGGGCAGAGTGCCGATCCTCGCCGGCGGCACCGGCCTTTATGTCCAGGCGCTGATGGAGGGTCTCGCGCCCGTTCCGGACGTTCCGCCGGAAATCCGCAATGCCTGGCGGGAGCGCGGGCGCGACGTCGGCGCGGCTGGCCTCCACCGCGAACTTGCCGCCCGCGACCCGGCGATGGCCGCGCGGCTCCGGCCCAGCGATCCGCAGCGCCTGATCCGCGCGCTCGAAGTGATCGACGCCACCGGCATTTCTCTTGCCAAATGGCAGGGCGGAGAGGCCTCGCCGGTCCTCCCGCCGGATTCGCTACTGAAACTCATCGTCGCGCCCGAGCGCGAAACGCTCTATGCCGCGATCGACGCGCGCTTCGACGCGATGATGGCGGCCGGCGCGGCCGAGGAGGTGCGGGTGCTGCTCGCGCTCGGCCTCGATCCAGGCCTCCCGGCGATGCGCGCGCATGGCGTACGCGAGCTTGCCGCCTATCAGCGCGGCGAATGCAGCCTCGAACAGGCGATCGCCAAGGCCAAGACCGAGACGCGCCGCTACGCCAAGCGGCAGATGACCTGGGCGCGGCGCTTCATGCAGGACTGGGCGTGGTGCCCCGACGCCCGCGCCGCTGCCGTCACCGCCGATCTAATTCCTTCCCGCTGAAAGCGGTAGGGACCTCACACCGTGACTTGGGTGCCGATTTCCACCACGCGGTCGGTGGGGAGTTGGAAGTAGCTCGACGCGTCGTCGGCATTATGCGCGAGGAAGATGTAGAGCTGGTCCTGCCAGGGCGGCATGCCCGAGCGCGGGTCGGGCCTGATCGAGCGGCGCGACAGGAAGAACGACGTCGACATGATGTCGAATTGCCAGCCATGTTTGCGCGCTACGCCCAGCCCCTTCGGCACGTTGGGCCGTTCCATGAAGCCGAAGCGCAGCACGAGCTGCATGAATTTCTTGCTGACCGAGGTCAGCTCCACCCGCTCGTCGAGCGGCACCCGCGGAATGTCCTCGTTCTTGATCGTGAGAATCACATTGTGCTCGTGCAGCACCTTGTTGTGCTTGAGATTGTGCAACAACGCGGTCGGGGCGAAATCCGGGTCGCTGGTGAGGAACACCGCCGTGCCGGGAACGACATGCGGCGGCTTCTTCTCGAGGCTCTCGACCAGCACGTGGAAGGGGACCTCGACGCGCCGCGTCTTCTGGGCGAGCATCCGCGTGCCGCGCCGCCAGGTGACCATGATCAGGATCAGCGCTGCGCCGACCAGGACCGGCAGCCAGGCCCCCTGGAACAACTTTAGGGTGCTGGCCAGCACAAAGGCCGTGTCGACGAGGAGCAGCGGGATCATGACGCCCACGGCGGCCCAGAGCGGCCAGCGCCACAGCTTCCAAATGACGATGAAACCGAGCACGCCCGCCGTCCATTCCGTGGTCGCCACCGCCAGCACATAGGCCGCGGCCAGCTCGCTGGACGAGCGGAACATGAACACGAGCAGCAGCACGCCGGTCAGCAGCAGCCAGTTCACGCGCGGCATGTAGATCTGCCCCGCCAGCGCCTCCGAGGTATGGCGCACCTCCATGCGCGGCAGGAAGCCGAGCTGCATGGCCTGGCGGGTGATCGAATAGGCGCCGGTGATCACCGCCTGACTGGCGATCGCCGTGGCGGCGGTGGCGAGCGCCACCATCGGATAGAGCGCCCAATCGGGATAAAGTAAATAGAACGGGTTGCTGATCGTCTCCGGCCGGTCGAGCACCAGCGCGCCCTGGCCGAAATAATTCAGCAGCAGCGCCGGCAGGACGAGATAGAGCCAAGCGGTCTGAATCGGCCTTCTGCCGAAATGGCCGAGATCGTTGTAGAGCGCCTCCGAGCCGGTCACCACCAGGAACACGGCGCCGAGTGTGATTAGCCCGATGATGCCGTGAGTCAGCAGAAAGTGAATGCCGTAGATCGGATTGAGCGCGGCGAGGACGCTTGGATTGTCGGCGATCTCCACCGCGCCGGCGATGGCGATGACGATGAACCAGATGGTGGTGATCGGGGCGAACAACGCCGAAATGCTCGCGGTGCCGCGCGACTGCACGGAGAACAGCGCGATCAGGATAACGACGGTGAGCGGCAGCACGTAGGGCCCGAAGGCTGGGGTCGCCACCGTGAGTCCCTCGACCGCCGACAGCACCGACAGCGCCGGCGTGATCAGGGTCGAGCCGTAGAACATCGAAGCGCCGACAATGCCAAGCCCGAGCACCAGCGGCGTACGCTTGCCGAGCGCCCGAAAGGCGAGGGCGGTGAGCGCCAAGGTGCCGCCTTCGCCGTTATTGTCGGCGCGCAGCAGGATCAGCACGTATTTCAGGGTGACGACGACGATCAGCGACCAGAAGATCAGCGACAGCACGCCGTACACCGCCTCCGGCGAAACCGTAGCGCTCGGCCCGGAGGCTGCGAGCAGCGCTTCGCGCAGGGCGTAGAGCGGGCTGGTGCCGATATCGCCGTAGACGACACCGATCGAGCCGAAGGTGAGCGCCCAGAAGGTGCGCTGCGACACCGCCGGGGTATCGCCATTGGCGGCAGGAATGTCTGAGCGGGCGGCCTGCTGCATTTAAACGGGATGGAATGCTTTGGCTGAGTGTCGCGATGACGCCGGGCGCAGCGCCGCAGTCCCTTAAGGGGAGGGGACATAGGCGTATCGACCGCCCTTGTCCAGGAAATATGTTGCACCTGCGAAATGGGCGAACGAACGCGCCGCCTGGCACTTGAGCAATGAACATACGATCCAGGAGGCATAACCGGTAACTTTCGGCAATATTCCGGCGAAGAAACTTACCATTCATTCGCCTTTGCCGTTGACCCTCTTTGGGCGAAGCCTTAGGGTGCGCGGCCTATTAAGGGTTTTCCGCCATTCCTCGAGCTTGACCAGGCCGCGGACGATGAAGGCGCGAGGCCGGTTTTGGCAGTGAGGATGCTATGTCCCGGACAATGACAGGCGCCCAGATGGTGCTTCAGGCTCTCGCCGATCAGGGGGTCGAGCATATTTTCGGCTATCCGGGCGGCGCGGTGCTGCCGATCTATGACGAACTGTTCCAGCAGGACCGCATCAAGCACATTCTGGTTCGCCACGAGCAGGGCGCAACCCATGCCGCGGAAGGCTATGCGCGCTCGACCGGCAAATGCGGCGTAGTTCTGGTGACGTCCGGTCCCGGTGCGACCAATGCGGTGACGGGCCTCACCGACGCACTGATGGATTCGATCCCGATGGTGTGCATCACGGGCCAGGTGCCGACGCACCTGATCGGCAACGACGCATTCCAGGAGTGTGACACGGTCGGCATCACACGGCCTTGCACCAAGCACAATTACCTGGTCAAGAACGTCAACGACCTGGCGCGCATCCTGCACGAGGCATTCTATGTCGCCACGCATGGCCGGCCCGGTCCGGTGGTCGTCGCAAAAACTTAGAAGGAATGACTAAACGAACTTCCCAAACAGCCAACACGAAAATTTTGGAAATGGTCAGTTTCTTCC
>JAWOJH010000012.1:0-2851 GCA_046481725.1 Methyloceanibacter sp.
CCGCAGACGATGCGAGCCGGGTCGAGCCCGTACAGCTTGGCGAGCGTCTCGCGTAACGGTCGCGCCGAGCCGTCGGGGTAGCGCGACAGCGACGGAGCGGGGGCGAGATAGGCCTCGAGCGCGCGCGGGGAAGGGCCGAACGGGGTCTCGTTCGAAGACAGCTTGATGACCGGACGCGCGCCCGGGAGCGCGCTCGCACCGGGCACATAGGGCGCGATGTCGAGAACGCCTTGACGGGCGCGCGGGCCACGCGTGGCGGCCATGTCGGTCATGCTCCTCGGGCGGGCTAACGAAGGGCCTCTCATAGGGCCTTTCCCTAGCGCAAGGCAAAGAAAAGATTGACTTTCAACGTCAAGCTCCTAGCTAACGCCGAATTGTGGATTTTTGGATTACGGTGGTCCCATCCTTCGAGACGGGCGCGTCGCGCGCCCTCCTCTGGATGAGGTTTTAGCCCTCATGGTGAGGAGCGCCCGGAGGGCGCGTCTCGATCCCTGAGGCCCCGGGACGGAGCGATGAGCGAGACCCCTACGGCCGAAGGCTTCGCCGATTACAAGCGGCTGGAGCAGATCGCCAACCCGCAAAGCGAGATCGTGCATTTTCCGGTGCACGAGCCTCTGCCGCTCGACTGCGGGGCCGCGCTCGCGCCCTTCTCGATCGCCTATCAGACCTATGGCGCGCTGAATGCGGCGAAGTCGAACGTGGTCCTGGTGTGCCATGCGCTGACGGGAGATCAGCACGTCGCCAATCTGCACCCGGTCACGGGCAAGCCCGGCTGGTGGGAGACCATGGTCGGCCCCGGCAAGCCGATCGACACCGACCGCTATTTCGTGCTGTGCGCCAATGTGATCGGCGGCTGCATGGGCTCGACCGGGCCGAGTTCGATCAACCCCGCCACGGGAGGCCCCTACGGCCTCGACTTCCCCGTCATCACCGTCGCCGACATGGTGCGCGCGCAGGCGCGGCTGCTCGACCATCTGGGCATTCCCGACGTGCTCTGCGTGCTCGGTGGCTCGATGGGCGGCATGCAAGTGCTCGAATGGGCGGCGAGCTACAAGGACCGCGTCTTCTCGGCGGTGCCGATCGCCTGCTCGGCGCGTCACTCCTCGCAGAACATCGCCTTCCACGAGGTCGGCCGCCAGGCGGTGATGGCCGATCCGGACTGGTGCAAGGGCCGCTATCTGGAAGAGGGCAAGAGTCCGCGCAAAGGCCTGGCCGTGGCGCGCATGGCCGCACATATCACCTATATGTCGGACGATGCGCTGCACCGGAAATTCGGCCGCAACCTTCAGGATCGCGATAAGGTCACCTTCGGCTTCGATGCCGATTTCCAGGTGGAGAGCTATCTGCGCCACCAGGGGCTGAGCTTCGTCGACCGTTTCGACGCCAATTCGTATCTCTATATCACCCGCGCCATGGACTATTTCGATCTTGCGGCGGACCATGGCGGGGTGCTGGCCAACGCGTTCGCCGGCACCAAGACGCGGTTCTGTCTCGTCTCCTTTACCTCGGACTGGCTGTTTCCGACCGAGGAGAGCCGTGAGATCGTGCATGCGCTGAACGCGGTGGCGGCCAATGTCAGCTTCGTCGAGTTCAAGACCGACAACGGTCACGACTCCTTCCTGCTGCATGAGCCGGAGCTGTTCGATACGATCCGCGGCTTCTTGGGTTCGGCGGCGCTGAAGCGCGGCATTGCGGGGACGGAAGGATGGCTGCCATGAATTTGAACGTGCCGGCGCACGCCATTCGGCACGGCGAAGTCAGCCGCGTCGACCTCTTGCTGATCGCGGAGATGGTGACGCCGGACGCGCGCGTGCTGGATATCGGCTGCGGCGATGGCACCTTGCTGCGTCTGTTGGCGGAGAAGCGGGGCGTCGACGGCCGCGGCATCGAGCTCTCCCAGGCCGGGGTGAATTCCTGCGTGGCGCGCGGGCTCTCGGTGATCCAGGGCGACGCCGATACCGACTTGGTTCACTATCCGGATCTCGCCTTTGATTTCGCCATACTGTCGCAGACCATTCAGGCGACTTATTCGCCGAACCACGTGCTGGAACAGCTATTGCGCATCGGCAAGCGGGCGATCGTGTCCTTCCCGAATTTCGGGCATTGGCGCGTGCGGACGCAGCTGATGTTCGGCGGCAGAATGCCGAAGACCGACAATTTGCCGGACCGCTGGTACGACACGCCGAATATTCATCTCTGCACCATCAAGGACTTTCTCGGTCTGTGCAAAGATGTCGGCGCACGCGTCGAGCGCGCGGTGGCGCTCAATGCCTATGGGCGGAAGCTCGGCGTCTCCATGCCGCTATTCGCGCAGAACCTGTTCGGCGAGCAGGCGGTGTTCCTGCTGTCGAAGTAGCCGGCGCGAATGCCCGGGAATCGAACCCGGTCCTCAAGAGAAGTGAAACTCCTTTGTGCCGCCTTACATCACACTCGCTAGCGGGGTTTGCTTAATTGCTGGCGATGTGTGGGGCCAGGCGCGCTGCGTGGCGTGACGCCGGCGGGGACCGGGACGATGCGGCGCCGCACTCGGCTGGTCTCGCGCGCCGGCACCGCGGCATAGACCTGCTTGGTGGCCTCGACCATGATCGCCCCGGAGAAGGTCGGCCACAGCACGAGCCCGAGCCGTTCCCAGAACAGCGCCCATTTGAGCAGGATGCGCCAGCCGAAGGGCGGCATATAGAGCGCGTACTCCCATTCCTCCGGCGAGAACATTGCCTCCTTGAGCAGCTTGGTGAGCTGGCTGCGGCTGAACGGGCTGCCATAGCCGAACGGCGTGGTGTCGACCCGCGCCCATAGGCCCCGGCGATTGGGCACGACGATCAGCAGGCGGCCATTCGGCGCCAGCACGCGC
>JAWOJH010000151.1:0-17064 GCA_046481725.1 Methyloceanibacter sp.
GCCAGGGACCGTGTTCGGCGGTCACGGGACGATTGGTGCCCGGGATGAAGGCGATGCCCTGCGGGTTGCGGTGGCCATAGGTGTAGATCCGCGCATCGAAACCTTCCGGCGGCTTGTTGTCTTTCGCTGCCTTGCCGTCCCGGTCGATACGTAGAACTTTGCCGCCGATCTTAGTCGGTGATTGCGGAACCTCGCCGTTATGCGTGTCGCCGGTGGTCACGTAAAGATATCCGTCGCCCGGGTTGAACCGCAAACGGCCTCCGTTGTGCGCGCCGGAACCGCCGAACGGATGGTCGGTGGCGGCTGGCTTGTAGGGGATGTCGTCGACGATATCGGTCCGGTCCGAAACCTCGCTGAGGTCGTCGCTCACTTTCAGCCGCATGACGCGGTTGGTCGGGGGTGAGGACTTGTTGGACGTCGAGTAGACGTAGATGAAGCGATTCTTGTCGAAGTCAGGATCGATTGCCACACCGTTCATCCCGGCCTGACCGTCGCAGATAAGATCGGCCTCGGTGCCGGCGTAGTCCTTGGTGTCCTTCATCCCCACCAGTTTCTTGACGTCGCCGGACGGAAGCCGCACCGACAGACCACGGCCCTTTTCGGTGAAGAACATGGTCTGGTCGGGCAGAAAGGCCATGTCCCAGGGATTCTCGAGCCCGGACAGGACCGAAGTTTGGGTCAGCTTCGGGGCATCCGCGGCTGCGGTCGCCGGCAGGCCAAGGCACACGGCCGAGGACATGACCGCACCGAGCGACCACAGGGTTAGCTGTCGTTTCATTAGGCTCCTCCCACGTTGACTATTGTTTTGGATCCGCGATGTGCGCGGGCTTTTGTTCTACCGCGAAGAGCGAAACGCGGTCAGGCATTGCCGTGGAAGAAGCGCCAGAGAACATTGGCAAGGCTTCGGAGCACGCATGCAATTGCGATGGCCTAAAGTGGCATCAACAACTTGCGTGTGGGCGTAGGCAAGAACGCCCGTAATACGGAGTGCCAGTGCGTTTCGTTGCGCGACGAAAGCTCCCGGTGTTCAGGCCTCGGGCGCGCCAACGCGTGCGCGTAGGGGCACGGGCCGTTTGGTCTAAGTTAAGACACTAAGATTTACGATGATCCGGGTGGGTTCGGACCGCGCGGGGTGACCTGCGGACGCCGGCCCGAAGGCAACAGCTTCGACGGGGGAGTGAACCGATGCTGTTGAGATCGCTTCTGATTTTCGCCGGGCTCGCCATCGCTGCGTTGCCGGGTTCGTCCCGTTCCTTGGCCGAAGAGCTGCCGTGGCTGGTTTCACCCGTTCCGGCCGCCGCGCAGCTTCCATGGCTGGTTTCACCCGTTCCCGCCCCTCCGGTCGCGCCGGCCGCTCCGGAGGCCTCCGCCATTCCGGCTTGGCTCAAGTCCCATGTCGGCGAGGGCGATGGTCAGATCGCGCCGGTGGTGCTGCAGCGGGCGCGCGCGCATTACCTGCGCAAGGTGAGCGAGGACGCGGTCAAGAATCCCTGCTACTTCGCCAAGGACGCGACGCGCCCCGCCGGTCTGGGGCGGCGGTTCTATATCATCTGCGAAGCCGAGCGTTCGTTCCGCGCGATTTCGTCGGGGCATGGCAACGGCCGCAATCTGAAAGGCATCGCCAATTTCGCCAACGGGATCCGCTGCGCGAAAAATTTCAGCAATGCATTGGATTCCAAGCTGACCACCGGTGGGCCCTATGTGACAGCGGAAACGCGAACCTCGTTCAAGGGCTATTACCGCGCGTCTGGAAAGAACGCGCCGTTGGTCCGCTCCTTCCTCCAGTTCGAAGGCGAAGGCGATACGGCAAATGCGAGACCCCGCGCCATCGGCGGGCATCCGGCCCTCGTGCTCCGAGTGCAGTGTCGCCGGAAGGACCCGAACAGCAGCTACGCGGACAACGAGGGCTTCGTCCCGTTCGGAACCTTGGTGGATTACGCCGCTGGCCGCAGCAACGGCTGCACCACCTGGACGCCGGCGGAGTCCGAGCGAATCTTCGCGATCGTGAAGGACAAGCCGACGACGATTTATGTCTATCCTGAATCGGCCGACATCGATGCCGTCGCCCAGGCGGTGAAGGCCAGGCGCTCGCTGTCCCGCGCGGGACTCTACTGGAACGCTTCCTGCTTGAAGGAAATCGGCACGCCGAAATTCTGGCCGAGGGAAACCCTCGAACCCATCCTGGCGCAATACAAGAAGTCGCTTCCATCCCCGCCGCCGGACCGGCCGCTGCCGATCTGCAAGTGAGGCTACCGGCGCAGGTTCATTGTGGTTTGCTTCCGCGTGCGTCGGCCGCCGGGTCGCGGTCCTTGCCTGTGGTGGCATAGTAAAGCTCGCGCAGATCCGGCATCGGGTCGGTCTTCATGTTGGGCGGAATGCCGACCGTGTGGGTCTGGTGGGCGAGGACGAGCCAGCGTCCGTCATCCTGCTTTTTGAGGACGAAGGTGGCGGACCCGGCGCGTTCATAGGTCTTCTGCGCCGCCCAGGCGTAGAAATAGCCGCGCTCCCACACCTGCGCGCGGGCGAAGCGAGGATCGAGCACCAGCCGCGTGATCTCGTGATTAAATTGCAGCGCCGTGGCCCCGAGCGAGTTGTAAACCCGAGGTCCGGCCGACCTGGCGCCGGTGTTGACGTAGTAGTACCCGGGGCTGGCATCGATTGCGCCGGGCGCCAGCAGGCGGAAGAGATGGCCGTCGCCTGCTTCGCGCTTTTGGGCGTACCACTCTTCGATCAGGGCGCGGATGGCGGTTTCGTCTTCGGACGACGCGGCATAGGCCGGAGCGGCCCAGAACAGCGCCATCAGCAGCCCATGGGATATCCGGAGACGGTACATGCGATCCTCGAAACTTGTGGTGGCGCGAAGCCTAGCAGCCGTCCACAATTTCACCGCCTTAATTGCCGTTAATCCGGGGATGCGCTTGAGGGAAAATCGAACACTGGTCCTGGCTGCTCTGTCCGGCGCGATTTTGCTGCCGGTGGCTGCGAGTTGGGCGGCGGGAGGCAAGTCCGGCCAAGAGATCCGGGCGGCCTATCGGGTCGACCTCGCCGCCTTCAATTTGGGCAAGCTCCAGGTGACCGCGAACGTCAATGGCAGTGACTATGAGATGCGGGCCGACGGCCGCTTCTCCCTCGTCTCCAGCATGCTGTTCAGCGCCACCGGCAAGACGACGAGCGCGGGCGGATGGTCGAAGACGGGGCCGCGGCCGGCGAAATTCACCTACAGTTTCGAGAACGGCAAGAAGAAGGAGACACGCGAGCTGCGCTTTGCCAAAGGCGCGGTCAGCGAGATTTCCATCGTCCCTCCCAGGAACAAGACTGGGCACGGCCGCGTGCCAGTGACCAAGGACCAGCTCAAGAATGTGCTCGACCCGTTCACCGCGGCGTTCCTGTCGGTGCGCTCGGAAGTGCCTTCCGGCGATCTCAAGGTCTGCGATCGGACCTTGAAGGTATTCGACGGAACGCAGCGCTTCGATATCGTGCTGAAGCCGAAGCGAGTGGAGAGCGTAAGCAAGGGGCCGTCCGGTCTGTCTGGGCCCGTGGCGGTCTGCCAAGCGAGATATGTGCCGGTCTCCGGCTATCGGCCCGACCAGCCGGGGGTCAAGTTCGTCAGCGAAAACGAGGACATCGAGGTATGGCTGGTGTCGCCGCCGGGAAGCGCGCTGCACCTTCCCTACAAGATCGTCATGCCCACCACCTGGGGCACGGGGTTGGTGACGCTGACCGAGATCAAGACCAGCTCGCCGGCTTCGGCGGCGCGGGCCGGCGACTAGGCGAAGGCGAGCGCTGTCACCGCGACCATCAGCGCGGCCATCGCCGCGGGGATCAGCCAGCTATAATGCGGCAATGCGACCCGAGACCCTGCGGACGCCATAGGCAACTCCGCATTTTTTTCATGCCATTTGGGGCCGGGACCTCGCATATAGTGTAGCTCCGGACGATAGGCTCTGGATCGGCTCGTCATGCCGTCGTTCCCTCAAACGCTGAACAAGCACCCGTGGCTCGCAAATATCGCGAGGAATTTGTCGGCAATGGGAGTCTGAGCAGGGCGGGAACGGGGCATTGTTGAGGCAAGGTGTTGCGTGATGGCCCAGATACGCGCCCCGGAAGCTTTGCGTATATTGGAAACCAAACTGGCGACCATCGAGCAGGACTATCAGGCCGAGCTGGCGGGCCATGACGAGCTTCGCGCGAAGCTCGATGCGCGGGCGGAGGCGCGGGCGCTCGGCGCGATCCTCGATTTTCTGGAAAATTGCAAGATCAGGCCCGGGGCCTCGCTGCTTCGGCTGTTCCGCCGCTATCTGCAGGGCGACAGAGCCAAATCCTCGGCTAGCGTGGCGCAACGCGTGCCGCATTCCCGCGCCAACTGACGTGCCAGCCCCGCGAACCCCGCGCTATTTGGCGAGGCTTGCCTCGATCTTGGTGACGTCGAGCGAGGGGGCGCCGGCGAACCACAAAGTGAGGGTCACGGCCAGAAAAACCATGAAAAGCGCCATGAACAGTTCGCGGATCATCGCCGGACCTCCCTCATTTGCTTATGCCGGTCGGCGGTGCCCATCGCCACGGCTATCGGCGTAGGAACCCAGGCGGGGCGGGGAGGTTCCGTCGCCCGGGGCGCGCCAAGCGCGATGGCCGTTGACGGGGCGGGCGCGGGTGAGCTTTGCTGCTCTCGCTGGGCAAAGGGGGCATCCGATGGACTTCAAGCAATTCTATTTTTCGCCCGAGGGGCGGGTGAACCGGAAGCAGTGGTGGCTTTGGCTGGTGCTGCCATTCACCGTGATCGGCATCATCCTCGTCTTTGTCGACATGGCGACCGGCCGCTACGATCCGGAATACAATGTCGGCTTGTTCAGCGGCCTCTTCGCGCTGCTGTCGTTGATCCCCGCGATCATGGTCTATATCAAGCGCTTCCACGACCGCGACAAGACGGGCTGGTGGGTGCTGATCGGGCTCATTCCCTTGATCGGTCCGCTTTGGCTCTTGATCGAACTCGGCTTTCTCAAGGGGACCGACGGACCCAACCGGTTCGGGCCGCCGGTGTCGGATTAAGAGGCTCGCTAGGCGCGCGCCATGACCCTGCTCATCGCCGGCATCATCGTCTTTCTCGGCGTGCATCTCCTGCCGACTTGTAGCGGCGTGCGCGCGGCTCTCGTCGCGCGGCTGGGCGAGAACGGCTACAAAGCGCTGTTCTCGCTCGCCTCGATCTTGGGCTTCGTGTTGCTGGTCTGGGGCTTTGCCACGGCTCCGGTGATCGAGGTCTGGTCGCCGCCAAGCTGGACCCGCCATGTGGCGATGCTGCTGATGCTGCCCGCCTTCATCTTTTTGGTGGCGGCCTATGTGCCGGGCCAGATCAAGGCGAAGCTCAAACATCCGTTCCTGATCGCCATCAAGACCTGGGCGCTCGCTCATCTCATCGCCAATGGCGATCTCGCCTCGATTCTGCTGTTCGGCTCGTTCTTGGCCTATGCGGTCTACGATCGGATCGCGCTCAAAGGGCGGCAGCCGACCGGCCTGGTCGAGGTCCGGGGTCCAGGCTCAAGGCGTAACGATGCGATCGCGGTGGCGCTGGGGACCGCCCTCTATTTCGCCTTCCTGCTCTGGCTGCATCCGCTGCTGATCGGCCGGCCGGTGCTGATGCATTGAGAAAACGGCGATCCCGGCCCATTTTTTGCACTGCAAAAAGTCTTATATTTCTGTCATAAGACGGGCATTCGGCCCTGGCCAAGGAGGACTAAGGGTGTCGCAGCAATCCGCGGTGAAGCGGGTGACCGCACCGGAAATCAGGAAGCGCAAGGGCGGCGCGCCGATCGTCGCGCTGACCGCCTATCATGCGCATACCGCGCGCATCATCGACCCGCATGTCGACATGCTGCTGGTCGGCGATTCCCTCGGCATGGTGATGCACGGCTATGAGACGACCGTGCCGGTGCCGCTCGAATTGATGATCATGCACGCCCAGGCGGTGGTGCGCGGCTCGAGCCGGGCTCTCGTCGTGGTCGACATGCCGTTCGGCTCCTACGAGGAGAGCCCCGCGGTCGCCTTCAGGAACGCGGCGCGCGTGCTGAAGGAGACCGGCTGCGGCGCGGTGAAGATCGAAGGCGGCGTACAGATGGCGGAGACCATCCGCTACCTGTCCGAGCGCGGCATTCCGGTGATGAGCCATATCGGCATGACGCCGCAGTCCATCAATACGATCGGGTCGTTTGCGCCGCGGGGCCGGGTGCGGTCCGAGTGGGCGGCATTCGAGGCGGATGCGCGCGCAGTTGCGGAGGCGGGGGCCTTCGCCGTGGTGATTGAGGCGCTCGCCGAGCTGCTCGCAGCCCGCATCACCAAGCAGATCGACATTCCGACCATCGGCATCGGCGCGTCGGCCGAATGCGACGGGCAGATCCTGGTGCTCGAGGACATGCTCGGGCTGTCCCCGCGCGTGCCGAAATTCGTCAAGGAATATGCGCAGATCGGCGCCGGCATCGAGGCCGCGGTAAAAGCCTTCGCTGGCGAAGTTCGCACGCGTGCCTTCCCGAGCGCGGACTATACCTATCCGATGTTCGACGAGGATGCGGCAGTCACGAAAAAGACCAAAATGACAGGCAGTTAGCGCGATCCAGGTCTCTTTACCTTGCGCGCGCAAGATGCCTTCACTATACGGCGGGCAGGGAGAACGGCATCGAGGTCCGGCGAGGACCGGTGGCCGTGTCGTCGTAACCGCACCGTCAAAAGAGTCCGCGCCCAATGACCGACCGTGATACGTTTCTTCGCGAGGTGAACGAGGCGGTTCGCCATGACCGCTACAAACGACTCTGGGATCGCTATGGCATTTACGTCCTCGGCGTCGCGGTACTGATCGTCGCCGGCGTCGCCGGACACAAGGCCTGGACCTATTGGCAGGAGCGGCAGGCGGCCGAGGCCGGCGCGAAATACACCGAGGCCTTGAGGCTGGAGGACGGGCCTGACGCGGCGGAGGCGCGGGAAATGCTGACCGCCCTGGCCGAGACGGGACCGCAAGGCTACCGCACGCTGGCGCGCTTCCAACTCGCGGCGGCGGAGGCAAAGGCCGGTGAGATCGACAAGGCGGTCGCCTCTTACGACGCGCTGGCCAAGGATTCCGGAATCGATCCGATTCTGCGAGGCAATGCCGTGATTCAGGCGGCGGGACTCCGTCTCGACAAGGCGGACTATGCAGAGATGGAGCAGCGTCTTAAGGGACTCATCGACACGAACAGCGCCTGGAAATTTTCCGCGCGCGAGTTGCTTGGATTGTCGGCCTACCGGCTGAACGACATGCGCGAGGCCGAGCGGCAATTCAGTGCGCTGGTCGGCGATCAAGGGACGCCTCCGAATTTGCGGGAGCGCGCCGACATGATGCTTGCGCTGATCGTGGGGACGACGCAGTCGTTGAACACCACGTCGAATTAGCGCGCCAATCTGAGGGGTGACTCGACGTTGCCGGGTCGTAAACGGGGAATCGGTATTGGCCTCCTCGCCATAGGCCTGGCGGCCGCGCTCGGCGCCGGCTGCGGCGGCGGCGGTCTCGGCGATATTAGTAAGAAGCTCGAAAACCCGTTCGCCAAGAAGCAAGCGCCGCTGCCGGGCGAGCGGATCGCCATCATCACCGATCCCACGCTGGCCGATATCGATCCGGCCGAGGCGGGAAGACCGGTGCAGCTTCCGCCGCCGCAGGCCAATGCGGCGTGGTCGCAGCCGGGAGGGATCGCATCCAACAATCCAGGGCATCTCGCCCTGAACAGCGACGTGCGCAGAGTATGGTCCGCAGACGCCGGCACGGGTTCGTCGTCGAGCGGACGCTTGAGTGCGGTGCCGCTGGTCGCCGACGGCAAGGTCTTTACGCTCGATGCTGCGGGCAGGGTTTCTGCCTTCTCCTCCGCGAGCGGGTCCAGGATCTGGCAGGCGAGCCTGACGCCCGACAAGGAAAAGAGCCGGGAGGGCTTCGGCGGCGGTCTCGCGATCGATGGCGGATGGCTCTATGCGGCGACGGGCTACGGCACCGTGGTCGCGATCGATGCCAATAGTGGCTCGATCGCGTGGACCAAGCGGGTCGGCAAACCCATTCGCAGCTCGCCGACGGCCTCGGGCGGCAAGATCTTTTTCGTCGCCACCGACAACACCCTGTATGCGCTCAGTGCCAATGACGGCGAGCAGCTATGGATGGCGCGCGGCCTGCCGCAGCCGGCGACCTTGCTCAGCAATGTGAGCCCCGCGGTTAGCGGCAGCGTGGTGGTGGCGCCGTTTCCGGCCGGAGACATCATTGCCTTCGAGGCCGGCAGCGGCAAGGCGGCCTGGCAAGATTCGCTGTCGCGGTCGAGCGAGACCACGGCCGCCGGCATTCTGGTCGATCCGGCGCGGCCGGTGATTGATCGCGGCGTGGTGTTCGCCGTCAGCCATGGCGGCAAGATGATCGCCACGGCGGAAGCCACCGGAGCGCGGCTGTGGACGCGCAATCTGGGCTCGACCCAGATGCCCTGGATCGCCGGCGATACGGTCTTCGTGGTGGACCTGGCGGGCAAGCTGGTGGCGCTCAACCGCGAGGATGGCAAGGTGCGTTGGGCGGCCGAACTCCCGGCCAGCGGCCGGTGGAACGGCCCGGTTCTGGCCGGAGGCAAGGCATGGCTCGTGTCCACCAAGGGGCTGTTGGTCGGGGCCGATGCGAGAACGGGGCAGCTCGCGAGCCAGGTCGATCTCCGCACGCCGGTCTTCGTAACGCCGGTTGTCGCCGGCGGCCGCATGTATATCTTGGCGGACAACGCGCAGCTGATCGCTCTCAACTGAGGTCTCACCCGAGGGGAGCGGCCGGCCATTCCCGCCGGCGTCATGTCTAGGGTCCCAATGTCCTTCACCGTCGCCATCGTCGGACGGCCGAATGTCGGCAAGTCCACCCTGTTCAACCGCCTCGCGGGCAAGCGGCTGGCGCTGGTCGACGATCAGCCAGGGCTGACGCGCGACCGCCGCGAGGCCGAAGCCGAGCTCGGGGGTTGCCAGGTGACCTTGATCGACACGGCCGGATTGGAGCCCGGAGATAGCGGGCTCACCTCGCGCATGCGGTGGCAGACGGAGGCCGCCATCGGCCAAGCCGATCTCGTGGTGTTCTTGATCGACGCCCGCGATGGCGTGGTGGCGGCCGACGAAATTTTTGCCGAGCTGGTGCGCCAATCGGGCAAGACGGTGGTCCTCGCCGCGAATAAGAGCGAAGGCCGCGCCGCCGAGGCGGGACTTTACGAAGCCTATTCGCTCGGTCTGGGCGAGCCGCTGCCGGTCTCGGCCGAGCACGATCTCGGTATCGGCGAACTTGCCGAAGCCATCGGGGAAGCCTGCCGGGCCCGATGTGAGCCGGAGGAAGCCGGGCAGGAGGAGGCGGCGGGCGAGGAGCCGCCGCATCCGCTGCGCGTCGCCATCGTCGGCCGGCCGAATGTCGGCAAGTCGACCCTGGTCAATGCGCTGCTCGGCGAGGAGCGCATGATCACCGGGCCCGAAGCCGGGATCACCCGCGATGCGGTGGCTTCGCGGCTCGAATGGGACGGGCGGTCCCTGCTGCTGTTCGATACCGCCGGGCTAAGGCGCAAGATGCGAGTGGAGGAACGCGCCGAAAAGCTCTCGGTCAGCGACGCGCTGAAGGCGATTCGTTTCGCCGAAGTGGCCGTCTTGCTGCTCGACGCGGAGCAGCCATTCGAGAAGCAGGATCTACAGATCGCCGCGCTGATCGCCGATGAGGGCCGCGCCCTGGTCATCGCCGTCAACAAATGGGACCTGGTGCGCGACCGCGACAAGCGGCTCGCCGAATTGCGCGAGGCCTGTCAGCGGCTGTTGCCGCAAGTCAAGGGCGTAGCTTTGGTGCCGGTTTCGGCAAAGACCGGCAAGGGGATCGACCGGCTGATGCAGGCGATCCTCGCGGTCGAATTGTTGTGGAACCGGCGGCTGCCGACACGCGTCCTCAACCAATGGCTTCAGGCCGCGGTCGAAGCGCATTCGCCGCCGGCGGCGTCGGGGCGGCGCATCAAACTCCGATATATCACTCAGGCCAATGCGCGGCCGCCGACCTTCGTGCTGTTCTGTTCGCGCCCGAAAGCGTTGCCGGAGTCTTATGTCCGCTATCTGGTAAATGGATTGCGCGAGAGCTTCGACCTGCCGGGCGTGCCGATCAGGCTCAATCTGCGCAAGGGCGACAATCCATTTGCACGAGACCGCGGATGAGCGAGAACGTCGCGGAGGCATATTTCTATCATCTGCAGCGGCAAACGCTCGAAGACGTATTGCCGAAGCTCCTGGAGCGTTCGCTGGAGCGCGGCTGGCGCGCCGTGGTGCAGGCGGCGAGCCAGGAGCGGGTCGAGGCACTCGACACGCATCTTTGGACTTATCGTGCCGAGAGCTTTCTGCCGCATGGAACCCTTCATGACGGCCGCGCCTCCGAGCAGCCGATTTATCTCACCGCCGGCGACGATAACCCCAACGGGGCACAGATCCGCTTCGTAGTCGACGGGGCGACGCTGGCCGACAGTTCGCCCTATGTGCGGGTGGCATATTTGTTCGACGGGCGCGACGAGACGGCGGTGGCCCAAGCCCGGCTGGTCTGGCAGGCGGCAAAGGCGCGGGGGGACGCGGTCAGCTATTGGCAGCAGGACGCCGCCGGCCGCTGGCAAAAGAAGGCATGACCCTGATCTATATCGGAAACTTGACGCGCCGCGGCGGGCCCCCGCCCAAGCTCCTTGTGACTGTCATGGCTGGCCGCTATAAGCCGCAACTCCAAGCTGGAGAGGACTTTGTGGCCATGGCCAATGAACGCACGCTATCGATCATCAAGCCCGACGCGACGGAGCGGAACATCACCGGGCTGATCGTCGCACGGCTCGAGGCCGCAGGCTTGCGCGTCATTGCCCAGAAGCGTGTGTGGTGGAAGAAGAAGGACGCGAAGGAGTTCTACGACGTCCATAAGGACCAGCCTTTTTTCAGGGATCTGGTCACCTTCATGACCTCCGGTCCGATCGTCTTGCAGGTGCTTGAAGGCGAGGATGCCATCGCCAAGAACCGCGCAGTCATGGGCGCCACCAATCCCGTCGATGCCGAGCCCGGTTCGATCCGCAAGGATTTCGGCGTCAATCTCCAGCGAAACTCGGTGCACGGCTCCGACAGTCCCGAGACCGCCAGGCGCGAAATCGCGCTCTGCTTCAAGAAGCCCGAGATCGTCGGCTGACCAAGGCGGGGTGCCTGCCGCGCACCCGAGCCTGACAATCCGCTGACCGCGGGCCCTCGATCCTGTAAGGTTGAGAGGCGCGAGCAGCCAGATGACGATCTCGCTTGCCAAGCTTCCAGGACTGCTTGCCGCCGCCGGGCTGGCTTATTCGGTGTGGGGCGGGGTCGTGGCGCGCGCCGACGATCCGCAGAAGATCCCTTGCACCGAAGACGCGATGCTTGTGTTTGACGCGTCCGGGTCGATGTCGGGCAACGGCTGGGGATATGGCAGCGAGAACCCGACAGCGGTCAGCCGCATCGACAAGGTGCGGTCTGCGCTGGCCAAGATCTTGCCGAGCGTGACCCGGTTTCGCCGGGTGGGTCTGATCACCTATGGGCCGGGCCCCTACAATCAGTGCAATGTTCAGCTCGAACTGGCGCCTGCCGAGCGGGCGGCGGACCGGATCATCGCCGTGGTGAACGGTCTGGTGCCGGCCGGCCGAACGCCGCTGGCGGCATCGGTGGAAAAGGCGGCCGAGACGCTCGAGTTTCGCCGGAAGCCCGGCCTGATCGTGGTGCTCACCGACGGCGAGGAGACCTGCGAGGGCAGGCCTTGCGTCCTTGGCCGGCAGCTCCATGAGGAGGCCATGCAGCTCACCGTTCATGTTATCGGCCTGCGGGTGTCGGGCTACACCTGGACCGGCGAGCAGAGCATCTTCGACGTCAAATGCCTGGTGAAGGAGAACGGGGGGCTCTACATCTCGGTCGAGTCCGAGCAGGAACTGATCGAGGCGCTGGAAACCACCCTCGGCTGCCCCATGGTCACGCAGCGCATCCGGCGCTGAGGCCGGGCAGGGGGAGGACGCGGCGGCCAACGCGCCGCGCCCCTCATGCTGCTGCCCTCAGTGCGTTTCGACCGTCACCTCGACCGGGAGCGAATTCGAGACGATATCGTAGACCGGCGAAAACTTGGCGAGCTCGGCAAGTTGCTCGGCCGGCGCGTCGCTCTGAACGCGCAGCTTCACGCGCACATGATGATAACCCTTGCGTACCTCGTCCGAGAGGCCGAGGAAGCCGCGCAGGTCGAGGTCGCCTTCTAGTTCGGAGTTCACGGTCGTGATGGCGATGCCGCGCGCGGCCGCGTGATAGACCATGGTCGTGGTCAGGCAGGCGGCGAGCGCGTGCAGCACGAACTCGACCGGATTGGCCGCCCGGTCGCCGCCGAGCAGCACCGGCGGCTCGTCGGCGCCGAAGCTGAACGGCTTTTCGCGCCTCTGCTCCTGGCCCGCGCCATAGAAGCCGTCGACGGTCGAGCGGTTCAGCCCGCCGCCGAGCCAGGTATTGCTGGCGCGGAATCGAAAGGCGCCGAGTGTGGGCTCCTCCCTGACAGCGTCGAGCGTCGCTGAGAGGGCGGTGACATCGACGCCATTGACGATCATCGGCGTGTCTTGGGTCGCTTGCTGTGCATGCATGGTCTTGGTCCTTGGTTTGGGGGTCGTCGCGCCGCTAGTGGCGGCAAGGCAAAGCTAGCTGGCGCGTCGCAAACCGGTAAGAGCGAGTTTTTCCAAAACCGGTTCTTTTGTGCCAATATCGGCAAACCATGAGCCTTAAGCACAAGAGGCCTCTCCAGGCGCTGATCGTCGCCGTCCCGGAAACGGCCGGGTCGGCGCTCTATGGCATGGTCGATGTGCTCGCCGCCGTCGGCACGGTCTGGCAGACCCTGGTGGGCGACGCCGAACCGCAAGCCCTGATCGAGCCCCGCATCGTCTCGATGAGCCGCAAAACCTTCCGCTGCGGCAACTCCATACCGGTGTCGCCGCATTGCGCCGCCGGTGAGGACCCCAAGGCCGACATTGTGATCTTGCCGGAACTCTGGCTTGGGCCGGAAGAGGACATGGCGGGCCGGTATCCCGAGCTGATCGACTGGATCAAGCGGCGCTACCGTAAGGGGGCGGCGATCTATTCCGCCTGCTCGGGCGCGATCATGCTGGCTGAGACGGGCTTGCTGAAAGGACGCGCGGCCACCTCGCACTGGGCCTATCGCGATCTGTTCCGCCAGCGCTTTCCGGAGATCGACTTCCGTCCCGAACCCAATCTCGCCTTCGCCGATCCGAATGGCCGCATCGTCACGGCCGGCGGCACCACCTCCTGGCACGACCTCGCCATCCATATCATCGCCCGGCATTGCAGCCCGGGCGAGGCGCTGCGCATTGCCAAGGTCTATCTACTCAAATGGCATGGCGAGGGGCAGCTTCCCTATGCGAATCTCGCAAAGGTCAATCCGCATGCCGACGCCGTGGTGCGCCGGTGCCAGGACTGGCTGGGCGCGCATTTCCGCGAGGCCGGCGCCGTCGCCGGTGCGGAACGCATCGCCGGCGTGGCGCCGCGGACTTTGAAGCGGCGCTTCAAGGCGGCGACCGGCTCGACCCTGATCGACTATGTGCAGAATCTCCGGGTGGAGGAGGCCAAGCGGCGGCTCGAGACCAGCGACTTGGCCGTCGATGCGATCAGCATCGATGCCGGCTACGAAGATCCGGCGTTCTTCCGGCGCTTGTTCAAGCGGCGCACGGGCCTGAAGCCGAGCGAATACCGGCGCATGTTCCAGCCGATCGCCCGCGCCGTGGAATGAGCGGGCGCGGGAAACTCTGCTTCGTGGTTTGGGGAGCCGCCATGAGCGCGCTCCGCGCCGTTTCCGCGATTGCCGTCCTGCTCGCGGCGCTGGTCGTGCCGACGGCTTCGTCCGCGCAAAAGGACCCGGCGCTAGGCGAACTCCGCGCCGGGAGAGCGCTCGACGCCATCCGGGGCGACCCGCTGGCGCTGCATGTGTTTCTCAAACGAATGCCGAAAGGCGCCGACCTGCACCGCCATCTGCACAGCGCCGTCTATGCCGAGACGCTCATCCGCAATGCCGTCGACGACGGGCTTTGCGTCGACGAAGCGGCGGCTTCGTTTGCCAAGCCGCAATCGATCGGGGACGGCGGGCCGGTCTGCGGAGAGGGCGCGGTCCCGGCGGCGACGGCGTACAAGGATCCGAAGCTCTATAACGCGCTGATCGATGCCTTCTCCATGCGCGGCTTCGTCGCCGCCGAAGGCGTGACCGGCCACGACCATTTCTTCGGCGCGTTCCAGAAATTCGGCGGCACCAATCCCAGCCACACCGGCGAATGGCTCGACGAAGTCGCCAACCGCGCCGCGCGCCAGAACATGCAATATCTCGAATTGATGGCGACGCCGACCTGGCATCGGCTCGACACGATTACCGATGGCATGGGCTATGACGGAAACCTGGCAGCGCTTCGCGAAGCGCTGCTTGAAAAGGGACTCGCCGAAGACATTCCGGCGGCGCGCAAATTCTGGGACGATGCCGAAGCCAGGCGCCGGGAGCTTGGAGACTGCGGCGAGACCGGGGAGGCGCCCGGCTGCAAGATCGCGCTCCGCTATATCTACGAAGTGTTCCGCGACGCGCCGAAGGAACTCGTGTTCGCGCAGGCCCTGTTCGGCTTCGAGCTCGCGGCCAAGGACGCGCGCGTGGTGGCGATCAGTTTAGTCGGCCAGGAAGATGCGCATGACGCCATGACGAACTATGCCGAGCATATGCGCATGGTGGGCTTCTTGCGCCCGCTCTATCCCGAAGTCCGGGTCAGCCTGCATGCCGGGGAGCTGGCGCCGGGCCTGGTCCCGCCGGAGAGACTTTGCTGCCATGTGCGGCTCGCGGTCGACGTCGCCAGGGCCGACCGCATCGGCCACGGCGTCGACGTCATGTACGAGGACCAGCCCTATCAGCTCCTGAAGAACATGGCCGACAAGGGCGTGCTGGTGGAGATCAACCTGACCAGCAACGAGATGATCCTCGGCGTCAGCGGCAAGTATCATCCCTTCCAGACCTACCGGAAGTTCGGCGTGCCGGTGGCGCTGTCGACCGACGACGCCGGCATCGAGCGGATCGACCTGACGCATGAATATGTGCGCGCGGTCGAGCGTTACGATCTCGGCTACGCCGATCTCAAGGAGATTGTGCGCAACAGTCTGGAATTCAGCTTTCTCCCCGGGACCAGTTTATGGGATGGGAAGTCGGGCTATCGACGCTTCGTCGCCGCCTGCGAAAGCGATGCGCCAGTGGCGAAGGCCCTTTCCCCGGCCTGCGCCGCGTTGCTCGACTCAAGCGAAAAAGCCGCGCAGCAATGGGAGCTGGAGCGCCGGTTTCACGCCTTCGAGGCCAGCTTCTGAGCGGCAAGCGGCAAGTGCAGGGTCACGCTCAGTCCTTCACCGGCTTCGGCGAAGGATAGGGTCGCGCCGCAGGCCTCCGCGATGTCGGCGACGATGGCAAGGCCAAGCCCCGTGCCGGGTCCCGATGCATCGAGGCGCCCCCCGCGCTTGAGTGCTTCCTCTCGTTGAGCCCTCGGAATGCCCGGACCGTCATCGGCGACGGTCAGTGCCGCGAGGCCGCCCTCGGGCCTGGCTGAAACGGTCAGCTTGGATGAGGCGTGCTGCGCCGCATTTTCGATCAAATTGCCGAGCGCCTCGGCGAGATCGTCGGGATCGATGCGCGCATGCAGATCGGCGGGCACCGCGCTGGCCCAGTCGAGCCTCGCGCCGAGCGGGGTCCGCCGCATCACGGCGATGACCTGCTCGGCCACGGCGTGGATATTTGCCGTTGCCTGCTCGCTCGGCGGCGCGATTCGCGCACGCGTCAGGTGCCGGTCGATGTGCCGCTGCATCAAAGAGGTCAGACTTTCAATGCTGCCGGCGGTTTCCTCGGCACCGCTCTGCTTGAGCTGCTCGGCCTCACCGGCGAGCACCTGGAGAGGGGTTTTTAGGCCATGCGCGAGATCCGCGGCGCGCATTCTGGCCTTTTCGACCTGCGTGTCGCGCGCATCGAGCAACGTGTCGATTTCTCGCGCCAGGGGCTGCACTTCGTCGGGAAAGCCCGAACCAAGCCGCCGGCGATCCCCCGATCGAATGGCACCAAGCGCGCTGCGCATCGCATCGAGGGGCCGCAATCCAACACCGACTTGAACCCAGGACGCTGCAATGAGCAGCGCGCCGACCAGGAGAAGAAAGGGGAAAAGGGCGCCAGTGAAGCGCCAGACCGCGGCACGCAGCTCCTTCGCGTCGAGGGCTACGGCAGCTTGGGCGTTGCCGCCTCCCAGACTTTCGGGAAGCTTCACGCGGCGCTGCAACGCATAGAGTACCGAGCCGCCCGGTCCGGGAAGCCTGGCGTGGTGCAGCCGGTCGTCCACCGAGACGCCGGGGAGCGCGAGCTCGTAGTCCCAGAGCGATCGCGACCGCAGCACCTGTTCGCCCGGTTCGATCTGCACCTGCCAGTAAAGTCCGGACAACGGCTCGCTGAAGCGCGGGTCGGCGTGTGGCTTCTCGACCGCAACCCTGCCTGAAGCAGACATCTGGAGACTGGCGACGAGCTGATTGAGTTGAACCTCAAGTTCGCTATCCAGCCAGCGTTCGACATGGCGTTCAAACAGCCAGCCAAGTCCTGCGGCGGCAAGACCGAGCGCCACTAGGATGGAGATGGCGGCGGAAACGAGCAGCCTGAAGCGGAGCGATCCGAAGCTCATGCCTCGTCTTCCGCAAGAACGTAGCCGAACCCGCGCCGTGTCTCGATGACCTCAGGTCCCAGTTTCTTGCGCAATCTGGCAACGAGCGCCTCTAGCGCGTTTGCATCGCGGGCGTCCTCATCCCCGTAAAGATGCTCGATCAGTTCGGCGGCCGGAACGACGCGGCCTTTGTGATGGATCAAGTATGCGACGAACCTGTATTCGAGCGGGGAGAGAGGAACGGGCATGCCGCGAGCCAGAAGCTGCATCTGCCGTGTATCGAGGGCAAGAGCGCCGGCTTCGATGATTGGCGTGCCATGACCGGCCGCGCGCC
>JAWOJH010000131.1:0-5312 GCA_046481725.1 Methyloceanibacter sp.
TCGAGGCCGCCAAATATGGCTGCCTGGAGTTTGCCGCGCACATGCTGGACAAGGGCGCCTCGCTCGAAGCTCGTGACCGCTTCGGCGCGAGGCCGCTGGCGCGTGCCGCCGAAGCCGGTCAGACCAAGATCGTCGAGTTGTTGTTGGATCGGGGCGCGGCGGTCAACGCGCGCGATCTCGACGGCTCGACGGCGCTCTTCATGGCGGCGGAGTCGGGCCGGCTGGCGATTGTGCGCATGCTGGTCGAGCGGGGCGCGGATGTGAATCTGCCGGGGCGCAGCGAGGCGACCCCGGTGACGGCGGCCTCTTACATGGGCAGCGAGCCGATCGTCAAATTCCTGATCGAGCAGGGCGCCGACCTGAACGGCATCGACAAGACGAAGAAGGCGGCCTTGGTCTATGCCGCGGGCAAAGGTTTTCCTCCGGTCGTGCGCCTGCTGCTCGATCACGGGGCGGATGTGAACGCCCGCTACGGCCACGGGCTCACGGCGCTGATGTGGGCGGCCGGGCATTCAAGCGACGCCGGCACCAAGGACGTGGTGCAGGTGATCGATCTTCTGCTCGATCGCGGGGCGCGGATCGACGAGGGCGATGAACAGGGCCGGACCGCGTTGATGATCGCCGCCACTCTCGGCCATGTGGCGGCGGCCGATGCGCTGATCGGCCGGGGCGCGGACCGCAACCTGCGCGACAAGGACGGGAAGACCGCCGCCGATCTCGCCAGCAACGATGGGCTGCGGGCGAAACTGACAGTGAGATAGGCGTCAGCGTCCGTTGCCGAGATATTGGTCGATCTGAAGACCGGCGAGATATTCCGCGAGCGCGGCGATATCGTCGGGTGCCGTGGCCTGCATCAGGTTGGACATGCCGGGATTGTTGCCGCGCGTGGTGTCGCGGAATTCCATCATGGTCTTTTGCAGATATTCCTGCCACTGACCGGCGAGGCGCGCGGTGGTTCCGTCACCCTGGAAATGGTCCAGATGGCAGCCCTTGCAGCCGACCGAAGCGGAAGCCTGTTCGGCCTTGGCGGACAGGGCGGCGGAGGCGGAGGGCTGCTGTAGATTGGGCCATTTCTGCTTGGTGAAATAGGCGGCGAGCGCCAGCATGTCCTCGCGCTCGAGACTGGCCACCATGGCCGACATCACATCGTTCTTGCGGGTGCCGGTCTTGTAGTCGCGCAGCTGAAGAAAGAGGTAGCCCTCGTTCTGCCCCCAGATCACCGGGGTCTCCTTGTTGATGGGGATGCCCTGCTCGCCATGGCAAGTCGCGCAGAGCTTGGCCTTCTCCTCGATGCTCTGGCCGTCTTGCGCCATGGCATGGCCGCCGGCCAGCGCGATCAATGCGGAAAGCGCCATGGCGGCGCGACGGAAAGACTGCTGCATGCTTACAGGCTCCCTTGCCGGCCGCTGCGGCCGTCATGAAAAGGACGGGGCACATGGCCCCGTCCTTGCAGTTGCTAAATGTCGCCCAGCGGACGACCGGGATCAATCCGCCGTGAAGGCGATGATATTGTTCCCGCGCTTGAAGTCGATCTGGGTGTTACCACCCGCGCCGACCACAATGTACTCCTTGCCGTCGATATTGTAGGCGGCGGGCGGCGCGTTGACGCCGGCGCCCGCGAAGAACGACCACAACACGTCGCCGCTCTCGGCATCGTAGGCGCGGAACCAACCATCGCCTTCGCCGGTGAACACCAGGCCGCCGGCAGTCGCCAGAGCTCCGCCCATCATCGGCAGCGGCGTCTTCTTCTGCCACTTGATCTTGCCGGAGTTGTAGTCGACGGCGGTGATGTTGCCCCACGACTCTTCGCCCGGGATCACGGTGAAGGCGCCGCCGAGCCAGAGCTTGCCGCCCGGATAGGGGGTCGGCGTCTCATCGACCCGATAGGTCATCGGCTGATGCAGATTGACCGCATAGGTCAGGCCCAGATCGGGATTGATTGCCATCGGCGACCATTCCACGCCACCATTGGCGCCGGGGAACATGGGCACGCCATCGGTGGTCGGCAGGGTCCACATGCCGGTCTGATCGACCATCGCCTCGGAGAAGCGGATCAGGCTGCAATCGTCGGCCTTGTGGACATAGACGTTGCCGGTCTTGCCGGCATGAAGCACGCCAGGAACGGTTTTGCCGTCCTTGTCCTTCACGTCGGTCAGGATTGGCGGGCTGACAGCGTCCAGATCCCACACGTCATGGGCGATGTACTGCAAGTGGCAAACATATTCACCCGTATCCAGATTCACCGCGACCAGCGAGTTCGTGTAGAGATTGTCGCCCGGACGCAGCCGCCCATCGAGATCGGGCGAGGGATTGCCTACGACGAAATAGACACGCTTGTTCTTGAGGTCGACAGCCGGATTCTGCCACACGCCGCCGCCGAGAGTCTTGTAAGGATCGCCCAGTTCCTTGAGCGCCTTCTTCTCGGCTTCGATGTCGCGGAGCATGTCTTTGCCGGTAGCGTCTTTGGTCTCCCACACCCCGACCGAATTTTCGGGGATAGTGTGGAAGTTCCAGACGAGCTTGCCGGTTTCGGCGTCGTAGGCCCGCACGAAACCGCGGATACCGTACTCGCCGCCGTTCGTGCCGATCAGGATCTTACCGTCGACGGCGGTCGGGGCCATGGTCTCGCTGTAGCCCTGCTCGGGTTCGGCGATCTGCGTCTCCCAGAGCAGGCTGCCGGTCTTGGCGTCCAGCGCGACGAGCTTGGAATCCAGCGTGCCCATGTAAACCTTGTCATTATAGATGGCGACGCCGCGATTGTTCGGACCGCAGCAATAGGTCGTGACCGGGCCCATCTTGTGCTTGTAGTGCCAATATTCCTCGCCGGTCTTGGCGTTGATCGCATAGACATGGTTGAAGGAGGTGGTGATGTACATCACCTCGCCGACCACGATCGGCGTGGTTTCCAGCGATTCCTTCACTTCCGTTTGGAAGATCCAGGCAGGACGAAGCTTGCCGACGTTTGACTTGTTGATCTTGTCGCCGCGATAAAACCGGGTCTGGCTGTAATTGCCGTTGGTATGCAGGAAATTGTTCACATCGCCATCGGCGGCGCTGAGCTGATCCTGCGAGACGGCCGAAACCGGCGCCTCTTTGTACTTGGTAGTGGCCGGCTTATCTTCCGCACTCCATGCCGGGGTCAAAGCTACCCCAGCCACGCCGAACATTAGCGCACCGACGAACGCGGCCGCTGTCTTACAACTCTCCATGATTTCCTCCATTGCGCTGTCCCGTATTCGGCCGGCACACACCGGTCCGCTCCAGTCGGTTTCGCGAGCAAAACACTGCGCGCGGCCTTGCCATTTGTCAATCTAGCCCTTGCAAGGAGTCCAATCTGGGCAGCCAGTAGGAAGCAATGTTTGCCTAAACTGGCTGTGTTTGCTTCTGTTTTACTATTAGGCAAGCAGGTAGATTTGGTAGGTGTCGTGCTGCTGATGCAGAACAGTCCTCGAAATGTGAAGAGCGTTCAGGCTTCATACGGAATGCAATCCCCGCATTGTCAGCTGTTGCCGGTAACGCCGCATCGCCGGAGGCGTTCGCGCCGCTCAGGGTTCCGAATCCGGTTCGCGGTTTGGGCCCTGCTGCTCGGCTTGCCGGCGCCGGTCGCGATTTCCGCGGCTCAGGAGGAAACAGTACCCGCCCTGCCGAGCGAAACGGTGACGGTGCCGATCGGCTATCTGAAGCAGGAGGTGAAGCGCCCGATCCCGCTGTCGCGGATGAACGTGGAGCCGGAGGATCTCGGCCTTGCCGGCGCGGAAATGGCGCTCAAGGACAACAACACGACCGGCCGCTTCACCAAACAGCAATTCCGCCTCGATGTCGAACGGGTGCCGGACGGAGGCGATCCCGTTGCGGCGCTCGAGAAGCTGGTCGAGTCGGGCCACCATTTCATTCTGGTCGATGCGCCGGCCGACGTGCTTTTGCGACTGTCGGATGCGGTCAAGGGCAAGGACGTGCTGCTGTTCAACATCCGTGCGGCCGATGTCCGGCTGCGCCAGGAGGATTGCCGGGCCAACGTGCTGCATACGGCCCCCGACCGGGCGATGCTCGCCGACGCGCTGGCGCAATATCTGGTGTGGAAGAAATGGCCGCGCTGGCTGGTGGCGAAGGGCGTCTTCCCGGAGGATCTAGACTATCTCGAAGCGCTCCGCCGGTCGGCCAAGCGTTTCGGCGGCACCATCGTCGAGGAGCGCGAATACAAGGAGACACCCGGGGCGCGGCGCACAGATACCGGCCAGCAGCTGGTGCAGCGGCAAATGCCGGTCTTTACCCAGGGCGCGCCCAGCTACGACGTGCTGGTGGTGGCCGACGAGCGGGAGGTGTTCGGTCCCTATCTGCCATATCGCACCTGGGACCCAAGGCCGGTGGCGGGCACGGTGGGGCTGATGGCAGTGAGCTGGCATCCCGCGCATGAGCAATGGGGCGCCACGCAGATGCAGAACCGGTTCCAGCGCTTCGCCAAGCGCTTCATGCTGCCGCTCGACTGGCAGGCCTGGGTGGCGGTGCGGGCCGTCGGGGAGGGCGCGAGCCGCACGGGCTCGGACGATCTCGCCAAGATCGGCGCGCATATCCGCAGCGAGGAGTTCGATCTTGCCGCCTTCAAAGGTCAGAAGGTGACGTTCCGCGACTGGGACGGCCAGCTTAGGCAGCCGATCATCATCGCCGCGGCCGACATGCCGGTGTCGATGTCGCCGCAGCAGGGTTTTCTGCACGAGCACGCCGAGGTGGACACGCTCGGCATCGATCAACCGGAAAGCAAATGCAAGTTCGAGTGAAGGGAGGACGGCGATCATGAATTGGCGGGCCGAACGGGCAGCAATCCTTGCCGCTGGAGCGATGTGGCTGGCAGCGGCCGCTCCCGCAGCCGCCTATACCGTCTACGTTTCCAACGAGAAGGGAAACTCGATCACTCTGCTCGACAGCGAGACGTTCGAGGTGCTGGAAACCATACCGGTGGGGCAGCGCCCGCGCGGCATCATTCTCACCAAGGACGGCAAGCATCTCCTGGTCTGCGCCAGCGACGACGACACAGTGCAGATCCTCGATGTCGTCACGCGCGAAATCGTGGGCGAGCTTCCCTCAGGTCCGGACCCCGAGCTGCTGAATCTGCATCCGTCCGGCAACCCGGTCTATATCGCCAATGAGGACGACAATCTGCTGACGGTGATCGACCTCGAGACCAAGGAGGTGCTGGCCGAGGTGCAGGTCGGGGTCGAGCCCGAAGGGGTAGGGGTCAGCCCGGACGGGAAGATCGTGGTGGTGACCTCGGAGACCACCAACATGGCGCATTTCATCGACACCGAGAGCTACGA
>JAWOJH010000160.1:0-5044 GCA_046481725.1 Methyloceanibacter sp.
CGGGCGGTCAGTCAGCTCCTGACAGGGACTCTCGGTAGTGGTCCCGGGGGGAGCCCCGATGCGGCCCGAGTGCTTGGGTGCGAACCAAACCCGCGGGCGCCGCACCAAGTCCCACGATCGCGACGCCTCGCGAAAGCGCCCTCGAAGGACAAGGCGGACGGAGTCTAAAGCAGCTTCGAGAGGCGGGGATAAGTGCGAGCGCCGCCGCGAATTTTCCGATAATTCGCGGAGATTTCAGGCCTATGCTCTGGGTGGTTCCTATAGAGATTCGTGGCATGAGTGCCCGCGTGCCGCCGCCCAAGCAACGCGGCGGCCTACGACGATAGGAGATCTCGCAAATGATTCACGCTTCGCCCAAGGTGGCCTTTGCAGTCGCGCTCGGCAGCCTCGCCTGGATTGGCCTGGCTCAGGCCGCGGCCCCGCTGCCCCTGAATTCCAACGCAACGCTCGTCATTCTCGCGGCGGACGAGGAGAACGAGGCGGTGTTACAGGATCTCCAGCCCGACCTCGCACCGCCTGGAGGCGCGTCCGGTAAGCGGGAAGAGACCCAGAACGCCCCCTCAGCAGAGCGGCCGATGGGTGAGGGCTCAGGCGACGTCGAGAATCAGGAACTCTGGCGCGATCTGGAAACCGGCGTGACTCCGCCGCCGGGAGAGTAGGCTGAACGGTTAGGCCGCGTCGGCGTCGTCGATCTCGCGGAACAGCGCCGGGCTCATCGGCTTCGGCTTGGCGAAGAGATGACCTTGCGCCAGCTCGACGCCGTAGTCGAGCAGCCTCGCCACCTGCGCTTCCTCTTCCACCTTCTCGACGATCAGCTGCATGCCGAAATCGTCCGCCGCCCGCTTCAGATCGGCGGAGGAGAACGGCGCGGCCGGCCCCGCCATGTCGCCGAGGAAGGTCTTGGCGTCGATCTTGATGAAGCGGAAGAAGCGGTCGCGCAGGCCAATGAAATCGATGTCGAGATCGGTGACGTGGTCGAGCGAAAAGCCAAAGCCGAGCGCGCCCAAAGTATCCAGCGCGCCGAGCTCGGCTTCGTTCAGGGTGAGGATGGCGGGCTGGCCCACCTCGAAGATCAGGTTCTCGCTCAGTCCCGAATTCTCTTCCATGAACTCGACCAGCTCGGGGAAGAACTCGGCATCGAGCAGCGTGGTGACGGAGATATTGCAGAACACGCCCTTGATGCGCGAATTCGCCCCGAGGCGGCGCAAGGTCTGCACGCTCTTCACCAGCAGCACGTTGTCGATCAGCGGCATCATGCCGGACTGTTCAGCCACCTTGAGATAGGACCCCGGCAGGATCAGCCTATCCGCCTTGCTGCGGATGCGGGTGAGCGCCTCGAAATAGCGCGGCCGCCGATCGGGGAGGGTGACTGCCGGCTGCAAATAAAGGTCGACGCGGCCGGCCTCGATCGCCTGGCTCATGATCTCCAGCATCTCGGCCTCGCCGATCGGCGCGGTTTCGATCTTTTCGCTGACGGTCTCGGCAACGGACGCTGCCGGAGCCGCGCGCAGTTCCGGTCTGGGGGCCGGCGCCTCCTTGGCGGGCGGCGCCTCCTCCAGGGTCGCAGCCTCTTCCCGCCCCTCCCCGCGAAACGGCGCATCGTCATCCAGGCCGCGCAGCGGTTCGTCCTCGGCCAGCGGTTCGTCCTCGGCCAGCGGCAGGATCTCTTCGACCTCTTCCTCCACGACCTTGACGACGGTGAAGGTGCCGAGATCGACCGGGGGCTCCGGCTCCTCCGCCTCAACTTCGAGCAGGGTTTCGGACAGATCTTCCGGCTCCGCCTGCGCCTCCGGCTCGACCCTGCCGGAAGCGGCCAGGCGTTCCGGCATCGGCGGGGGAGCGGCGATCGACCGCACCGTCGCCGCGGCAGGTTCCGCGCCGGAGATCAGTTCGCGGGACAACTGCTTGATCAGGCTCTCCAGCATGCGGAGGTCGCCGGACATCTTCTCGCGCTGGTTCAGCGCCTCGCCTTCGAGGTCCGTGCGCAAAGTCTCGATCTTGGCGTGCACCTCCTCGAATTCCTGAGTGAGGTGGTCGGACCGGCTAAGCCCGCCGATCGGCGCGGTCGCGGCATATTCGCTCAAGGCTTGATCGAGGCGATCGACCCGCTCGGCCAAGAGATCGAGGCGGGAGACCTCCTCCTCGACGCGATCGATGCGCTGCAAGTCCCGGTCGATGATATCCAGCGCCTCTTCGAAATCGTTCAGCCGGTCGCCGCCGCCGCTTGGGCGGGAGGAGCGCGCGACCATCAGATAGGAGGCGGCCATGACCATGTAGAGCGCCGCCGCGGCGATAAAGGCCGGGATTTGCGCGATACCGGAATGCAGGATGAGACCTACGGCGAAGGCAACGGCCGTGACGGCCATCGCAATCAGAACGATCACGTCAAGCATGGCCAGCCCTCCCGAGGACCCGCTCCGCCTAGCGGCCATGGCAATGCTGCTCGCCACGCACCCCACCCCTTGTCGCAACCAGCATGCGGCGGCAGGCCCCTGTAAGGCAACAGCAATCCGGTGGCCCCGCGCACGCTCTAGTGATAGCAGCCTGAGGGCGTAAAACCAAGCCGCGCCGGCATGCCAGTTGCCTATTCTCCAATTTGCTTGCCTGGCACATTGAGCATTCGAGAAAGCGTTTGCGGCCAAACGTGGCATGTCCAACTGTCAAGGAGATGGGCTAAAGTTTTATCCGCAAGCGCTTCACGAGGTTCACCAGAAATGACCAGCAAGACCATCGCCACTGCCGGGGTTGCCGGCCTGCTCGCCCTTTTCGTCTGCATGGTAGAAACAACCCGCGCGGCTGAGCCGACGCCGGTCGATCTGGTCGACGCCTTGAATGCGGTGTTCGGCAAGCCCGACGGCACGCGCAGCGCCCATAACAAGGGTTTTTGCCTGACCGGCAAGTTCAGCCCCGCGCCCGAAGCCGCCACGCTGTCGAAGGCCGCGCATTTTGCCGAGGAGGTGCCCATCACCACGCGCTTTTCGCTAGGGGGCGGCAATCCCCAGGCGCCCGACAACGCCAAGGCCAATGTGCGCGGGCTGGCGGTGCGGTTCGATCTGGGCGACGGCGCGTCGACCAATCTCGTGATGGTCTCCGCACCCGTGTTCTTCGTGCAGACGCCGGCCTTGTTCGTCGAGTTCCTGCAGGCTGCCGGCTCCGGCGATAAGGAGAAGCTCGGCGCGTTCATGGCCGCGCATCCGGAATCGACCCGGCAAGGCGCATGGCTCAACAGCCGCCCCGTGCCCGCCAGCTATGCCGGCGTCGGCTATTGGGGCGTGCACAGCTTCACCTTTACCAATGGGAACGGCGACACGGCGCTGGTCAAATACAAGGCGATCCCCGATGCGGGCGAACTCGGCCTCACGGACGAGGAAGCCGAGGCCAAGGGCGCTAATTTCTATGAGGAGGAATTGAAGGAGCGGCTGGCCAAGGGTCCGGTCTCGTTTGAGCTGGTGGCGATTCGTGGACGCGACGGCGATCAGACGAGCGATCCGACGCTCCGATGGGACGACGAGGACGGACGCGAGACCACGCCGCTCGGCAAGATCAGCGTCCAGGCGATCGCGCCCAACGCGACCTGCGACGCGTTCTCCTTCCTGCCCGGAAACGTGACCGACGGCATCGCAGGCTCCGCCGACGATCCGATCTACCAGATCCGGTCGGCCGATTACCTCGTCTCCTTCGCCCGCCGCCAGTCGAAATAGGCCCGGAATCAGACTGCGGGCAGCGCGCCCCGCCTTGACAGCGAAGGGCCGCGACAGTATCTCCACGCTTGGCGGCTAGCACTCGCCCTTGGTGAGTGCCAGAGCGGCACAATTCTTCATTTCCCAGCAAGTTCTCGGAGAAAAAATCTATGAAATTCCGACCTTTGCATGATCGCGTGGTCGTGCGCCAGCTCGAGGAGGAGCAGAAGACCAAAGGCGGCATCATCATTCCCGATACCGCAACGGAGAAGCCGCAGACCGGCGAGGTGATCGCGGCCGGGCCCGGTGCCCGCGGCGAGGACGGCAAGCTTCAGCCCATGGGCGTCAAGGCCGGCGACAAGGTGCTGTTCGGCAAATGGTCGGGCACCGAAGTCAAGATCGACGGCGAGGAGCTCCTGATCATGAAGGAGTCCGACATCATGGGAATCCTCGGCTAAGTCGCGAAGATAAGCGTCACTTTCAAAGTCACCCTTCGACACGCCGGCTAAGCCGGCTCCCTCAGGGTGAGGACCAGTAAGGAGCAAATTCAGATGGCAGCGAAAGATGTGAAATTCTCGACCGATGCGCGCGAGCGGATGATGCGCGGCGTCGACGTGCTGGCCAATGCGGTCAAGATTACGCTCGGTCCGAAGGGCCGTAACGTGATCCTGGAAAAGTCGTTCGGCGCGCCGCGCTCGACCAAGGACGGCGTGACCGTGGCCAAGGAGATCGAACTTGAGGATAAGTTCGAGAACATGGGCGCACAGATGCTGCGCGAGGTCGCCTCCAAGACCAACGACACCGCCGGCGACGGCACCACCACCGCCACGGTGCTGGCCCAGGCCATCGTCCGCGAGGGCCTGAAGGCGGTTGCCGCCGGCATGAACCCGATGGATCTCAAGCGCGGCATCGACAAGGCCGTGATCGACGTGGTCGACCTGATCAAAAAGCAGTCGAAGAAGGTCAAGGGCTCGGAGGAGATCGCCCAGGTCGGCACCATCTCCGCCAATGGCGAGAAGGCGATCGGCAACATGATCGCCGAGGCGATGCAGAAGGTCGGCAACGAGGGCGTGATCACGGTCGAGGAGGCCAAGAGCCTCGACAGCGAGCTCGAAGTGGTCGAGGGCATGCAGTTCGACCGCGGCTATATCTCTCCCTATTTCATCACCAATGCCGAGAAGATGGTGGCCGATCTCGAGAGCCCGTACATTCTGATCTACGAGAAGAAGCTGTCGGGGCTGCAAGCTCTGCTGCCGCTGCTCGAGGCGGTGGTGCAGTCGGGACGGCCGCTGCTGGTGATCGCCGAGGACGTCGAGGGCGAGGCGCTGGCCACGCTCGTGGTCAACAAGCTGCGCGGCGGCTTG
>JAWOJH010000166.1:0-4289 GCA_046481725.1 Methyloceanibacter sp.
GCTTGCGCTTCTCAGGCCTCTCGCCCGACGGCCTCTTGCCCGAGATCGTCGAGATCCCCGACCATCCTTGGTTCGTCGGCGTGCAGTTTCACCCCGAGCTGAAGTCGCGGCCGTTCGAGCCGCACCCACTCTTCGCCTCCTTTATCGGCGCCGCGGTCGAGCAGAGCCGCCTGGTCTAAGCGGCTCTCGCGCCGAGCTATCTCCGCTTGCGCGGGGCCGAGGCCGCAGGCGCCACGTCGGATTTGCCGCTGCCCCGCTCGGGAATGACGTCGTCGGCCGCCAGCACGCGCGCCCTGAACAGATAGCCCGCTACGCCTGCGCCGATCAGCGGCGCGATGATGAACAGCCAGACTTGCGCCAGCGCCTGCGGATTGGTTGCCGCGCCAACCAGCGCCGGCCCGAGCGAGCGCGCCGGGTTGACCGAGGTCCCGGTGATGTTGATGCCGAGCAGATGGATGGCGATCAGGGTCAGGCCGATGGCAAGCCCGGCAAGACCGACCGGCGCGCCGCGCTGCGTGACGCCGAGAATGCAGACCAGGAACAGGAAGGTCCCCACCACCTCGAACACGAAGGCCGAGGTGACATTGTACTCGCCGAGATAGCCGGGACCCCAGCCGTTCTGGCCCAGCCCGCCGTTCCAGCCAGAGGCCTTGCCCGACAGAATGAGATAGAGCACCGCCGCCCCAGCGATGGCGCCGAGCACTTGCGCGATCACATAGGTGATGAGATCGGACGTGGACATGCGCCCCGCCGTCCACACGCCGAAGCTCACGGCGGGATTAACGTGGCAACCGGAAATCTGGCCGATGCCGTAGGCCATGGCGACGATGGTCAGACCGAATGCGGCGGAAATGCCGAGCAGATCGATCGCCGTGGCGCCGCTGCCCAAACCGCCGATCACCGCCGCGCCGCAGCCGATCAGGACCAGCGCAAATGTGCCGATGAATTCCGCGATAGCCTTGTTCATGATGCCCCCGTTGATTGAGCCTCGATGATGCCAGAGGAACGTTGCCGCGCAAAGGCTCACGGCAGTTGACGCAAGGTTCCGGCGGTCCCATGGTCCGGCCATGAACGAAGCCATCAAGCCGGCGCCGAGCGCGGCCGTCTCGGCCGGAAATGTGATTTTCGGCAACGACTTGCCCTTCGCGCTGATCGCCGGTCCCTGCGTGCTGGAGAGCCGGGCCCACGCGCTGGAAACCGCGGCGGCGCTGAAGGAGATCGCGGAACGGCTGGGGCTCGGCCTGGTCTATAAAAGCTCGTTCGACAAGGCGAACCGCACCAGCGCCGGCAGCGCCCGCGGACTGGGACTGAACGAGGCGCTGCCCATCTTCGCCGAGATCAAGGAGCGCACCGGACTCGCGGTCACCACCGACGTGCACGAGGCCGGACAGTGCGCCGCCGCCGCCGAGGTGGTGGACGTGTTGCAAATCCCGGCCTTCCTCTGCCGCCAAACAGATTTGCTCATCGCCGCCGCGCGCACCGGCAAGCCGGTCAACGTGAAGAAGGGCCAGTTCCTCGCCCCCTGGGACATGAAGAACGTGGTGGCGAAGCTCCTCGCCGCCGGCAATCCTAACGTGCTCTTGACCGAGCGCGGCGTCTCCTTCGGCTACAACACGCTCGTCTCCGACATGCGCGCTCTGCCGATCCTTGCCGAGACCGGCGCCCCGGTGGTCTTCGACGCGACCCATTCGGTGCAGCAGCCGGGCGGGCAGGGGACGGCAAGCGGCGGCGAGCGGCGCTTCGTTCCGGTGCTGGCGCGCGCCGCAATCGCGGTGGGCGTGGCGGGCCTCTTCATCGAGACGCATCAGGACCCGGATCGCGCGCCGTCCGACGGCCCCAATATGCTGCCGCTCGCTTCACTCGAGCCGCTGCTCAAGGAGTTGATCGAGATCGACCGTCTGACGAAGCGCGCAAGCCATTAGCCATCATCGCATGATAGCTCGGCGCGGGGATTAGCTCAGCCGCGGCCACGGTAAGGCGCAACGCCCTGGTCCGGAATCCACACACCCTCGGGCGGCGCGCCATGCTGCCAGAACACGTCGATCGGCATGCCGCCGCGCGGATACCAATAGCCGCCGATCCTGAGCCAGGCGGGATCGACCAATTCGACGATGCGTTTGCCGACGGCGATGGTGGCGTCCTCGTGGAATGCGCCGGTACTACGGAAGCTGGCGAGATAGAGCTTAAGCGACTTGGATTCCACGAGCCATTCGCGCGGCGCGTAATCGACCACCAGATGCGCAAAATCGGGCTGACCGGTGACCGGGCAGAGACAGGTGAACTCCGGACAGGTGAAGCGGGCGACATAGGCCGTTTCGCGATGCGGATTTGCCACGCGCTCGAGTTCGGCCTGCGCCGGCGTCTTCGGCTGCGGCGCCTTGGCGCCGAGCTGCCTCAGTCCCGCGATCTTGCGTGCCATATTGTCTACTCCGCCGCCAGAAGCGGGCGAGGCCCGCGATAGACGCAGCCTTCATGGCAGCTATCGCGCGCGATTTCGATTTCGGCAAGACCCTGCAGCCGGTTATGCAGCCGGTCCCACAGCCACATCGTGATGCGTTCCAAGGTCGGCGCCTCGAGCCCCTCGACCTCGTTCAGCAGGCGATGGTCGAGCGCCTCGCGCGCGTTCGCAATTGCCTGCTCGAGCTCATCGAAATGAAGCAGGATGCCGCTGTTCTCGTCGGGCTCGCCGTCCACCGTCACGCGCACGCGGAACGAATGTCCGTGCACGCGCGCATTCGGATGCCCTGGCGGCGCCGAGGGCAGGAAATGGGCGGCTTCGAAGTAGAACTCTTTATAGACGCGCATGGCACTCACGACTCCATCGTCATGCCCGGGCTCGACCCGGGCATCCAGGGCAACAAGCTCCGAGCGAGCGGCCCTTGGATCGCCGGGTCAAGCCCGGCGATGACGGGTGTCCTTATTTCACCATTGAGAAACATGCTCAAGGCAGCCCGAGCAGCTTGTGGGTTTGCAGGCTCAAGCGCCATCTCGGATGGGCCCGGCAATAGTCGATAGCCGCGCCAAGGTTAGCGGCGCTGTTTGCGCCTTCGTCCTTCGGTTGAAGCAGGAAATGGGCGAAGTCCAGGCCTTCGAGCGCGCGGGGGTCGAGCGCCGCCTGAGGATAGACCAGCTTCAACTCGTCGCCGGAGCGCTGCACCAACTCAGCATCCGCCTTCGGGCTCACGCAAATCCAGTCGATCGACCGCGGCACCGCTAAGGTACCGTTGGTTTCGATGGCGATCCCGAAACCTTCGGCGTGGAGAGCTTCGATCAAGGCGTCGTCGACTTGCAGCATCGGTTCGCCGCCGGTCAGCACCACGAAGGGCGGCGTGCCGGAATTGCCGCGCCAAGCCGCGCGTGCGGCGCGTGCCAAGTCCTCGGCGGTCGCGAATTTACCGCCGCCCGGTCCATCGGTGCCGACGAAGTCGGTGTCGCAGAAATTGCAGGCCGCGGCTCCGCGATCGTCTTCGCGGCCGGTCCACAGATTGCATCCGGCAAAACGCAGAAACACGGCCGCGCGGCCGGTCTGCACGCCTTCGCCTTGCAGCGTGTAGTAAATTTCCTTGACCGCGTACATGCGCGGAACTTGGTCCTTTCGACGCTTCCAAACAAGTCGACGGCATACATCTTCTTGCCAAGTTCGTCATTGCCGGGCTTGTCGCGGCAATCTACTACGGACGCGCCCCGCGACCTGCCCTATTGGGTGCCCGGAACGAGTCCGGGCATGACGAAAAAGGCTAGTGCGCGCAGCACACAACTTCTCGCCGCTTGTCAGCGCGAGGCATGAGGGGGTGGCGCGCCGAGAAGCGCAAACCTTTGGTGTCCGTCTCCGTCGCCAGAGACGGCGGGCGCCTTCCGGCGCGCCAACAAGCGCTCAAGTAGCGAAGCGATAGCGCATCAAAAAAAAGCGCCACGCACCACCCAAGCGCATGCTCATTTGCGGCGTCTTTGTACGGCACCGGGCCCCGCTTTCCGTTGCCGGCTCCGGCCGGGCGGTCAGTCAGCTCCTGACAGGGACTCGCGTCTAGTGGTCCCGGGGGGAGCCCCGATGCGGCCCGAGTGCCTGGCTTGCGTCAAGCCAGCCCCGCGGGCACCGCACCCCGTCCCGCCATCATGACGCCTCATGAAAACGCCCTCAGAAGGACGAGGTGCTCCGGAGTCTAAGCGAGGTTCGAGACGCGGGGATAACGTCACCACAATCTCGTCATCCCGGCGAAATGGGATCCAGAGCAACCGGCACATACCCGTGCAACCCTGGACCCGGCGTTCGCCGAGTGACGGAGTCCGGG